>DATBCR010000504.1:0-6631 GCA_036270375.1 Pseudonocardiaceae bacterium
GGCGACGACTTTCGAGGCGTACAAGGCTTTCCGCACGTCTTCCACGAAACCGTCGCGATCCGTCAGCGTCGGGGCGGACGTCGGCCCCGGCAGCGCCGACTGAGCCGCGGCCCGCTGCGCCGGGTGCGCGGACAGCGCCCGCGCGAACGTGGCCTCCGCGATCCCGGTCACCGGCACACCGAGATCCAGCGCGGTCTGCACGGTCCAGCGGCCGGTGCCCTTCTGCTCGGCCTGGTCGAGCACGACGTCCACGAACGGCCGCCCGGTCGCGCCGTCAACGTGGCCGAGCACGTCGGCGGTGATCTCGATCAGGAACGACTCAAGGTCACCGGTGTTCCACTGGGCGAAGATCTTCGCCAGCTCGCTCGGCTGCGCCCGCAGCCCCTCGCGCAGCAGGTCGTACGCCTCGGCGATCAGCTGCATGTCGGCGTACTCGATGCCGTTGTGCACCATCTTCACGAAGTGCCCGGCGCCGTCCGGCCCGACGTGCGTGCAGCACGGCGTGCCGTCCACCTTGGCCGCGATCTGCTCGAACATCGGCCCGAGCGACGCGTACGACTCGACCGAGCCGCCGGGCATGATGCTCGGCCCGAGCAGCGCGCCCTCCTCACCGCCGGACACGCCCGCGCCGACGAAGTGCAGCCCACGCTCGCGCAGCGCGGCCTCCCGGCGGCGGGTGTCCGCGAAGTGCGCGTTGCCGCAGTCGATCAGGATGTCGCCCGGCTCCATCAGCGGTGCCAGTTCGTCGATCACGGCGTCGGTCGGCTCGCCCGCCTTGACCATGATCACCACGCGCCTCGGCCGCTCCAGCGCCGCGATGAACTCCTCGACGGATTCGGTCGGCACGAACGTGCCCTCGTCGCCGTGCTCCGCCACGAGTGACCGTGTCCTAGTCGCTGTGCGGTTGTGCAGTGCGACCGCGTAGCCGTGCCGGGCGAGGTTGCGGGCCAGGTTGCGGCCCATCACCGCGAGGCCGGTCACGCCGATCTGTGCCATGTGAGTCCCTCCGCTAGAAGCTGCCGTCCCACCGTAGCCGGATCGATCACGGAGGTGCCGCTCAGATGGTGCTCAGACCCGCACGACATCCAGCGTTTCCGGCGCGAACAGCTGGTCGACCCGGTAGCGGCGGGTCGCGAGGCCCTGGCTGTGCGAGTAGCCGACGAGCGTCTGGATGGTGTGGCGGTTGGGTTCCGCGCCGTAGGACCAGTAGTCGTCGCCGAGGATCTCGCGGGTGCGCGCCACCTCGTCGGGCAGCCACGGCAGCATGTAGCGCAGCGCCGCTGTCTCATCGATCCCTTGCAGCGCATCGGCTTTCGCCTGTTCGAACGCCTTCGTCAGTGACCGGGCGAGCCAGCGGTTGGCCAGGTAGACGTCCCTGCGTAGCGCGATGACGTGCATGATCGGGAAGATCCCGGTCTTCGCGAAGTACGCGGCCTCCACTTCGCGCGCATCCCGGAACAGCCGTCGTACTTCGGGCCGGCCGGCCAGGAACGGGGCCGGCGAGCGCGGGCTGTAGAGGGCGTCGATCTCACCGTCGACGAGCATCTGGGCCAGTGTCTTGTCCGGGCCGATCGGCTGTACGTCGACGTCGGATGGCAGTTCCAGCTTGACCTTCTCGACGCGGCCCGTTTCGTGCAGGCCGCCGGTCCGGTAGTGGACACTGTTCACCGGCACGTCGTGGTGCTCCGCCAGGATGCCGCGAATCCACACGGCCGCCGTGACCTGGTACTCCGGCACGCCGACCGTCTTGCCGATCAGGTCGAACGGTGACCGGACGCCACCGCCGACGTGCACGTAGATCCCGTTGTGCCGGAACGCTCTCGACGGGAACACCGGGATCGCCACGAATGGTCCGACGCCGTCGTCGTCCAGGGTCAGCAGGTAGCTGGAGAAGGACAGTTCGGCCGCGTCGAACTCCTGGAACCGGGCCATCCGGAAGAAGATCTCCTCGACCGGCAGCCGCAGCGTGGTCAGGTCGACACCCTCCGGCACGACGGAACCCTCGTGCAGGGCGCGGGTCCGGTCGTAGTCCCCGCAGGCGAGTGTGAGCGGAACACCGCGCGTCATGGGTTGATTACCTCCGGTTGTGGTGGGCTTTGGCGCGGTGCCAAGCCAACCACTCAGCGGGGGTCGTCGTCGAAGGCAGGTCTGGTTGCGGTACCCGACAGCCAGTCGCCGAGCAGGATCGCGTAGCCGACCGAGTCGACGAGGCCGTCCTCGGCCGGCCACGCCTGGCGATGGTGCGCCTCCTTGACGTAACCGTTGCGACGGAACACCCGGCGCATGCCGATGTTGTCGTGCCGGGTGTGGCCCTCGATCCGGTTGAACTGCGGGAACTCCGTGAACAGGTACGCGGTCAGCCACTCGACCGCGTGCGCGCCGAAGCCCCGGCCCCGGTCCGCGGCGCGGATCCGCAGGTCGAACATCGGGCCGTCGTCGAGGTCGAACAGCCGGACGATGCCGACCCGGGCGTCGTCGGCGATGATCCAGAACGTGCGGGCGGCTGGGCCGTCGTAGCTGCCGTCGGCGACACCGCGCAGCACCGTGTCGGGGTGGACACGCGGCGCCGCGTGAAACGGCCACACCTCGGCGGCCAACCAGTCGGCCAGTTCGTGGGCCTCCGTGGCCACGAAACGTCGGTACTCGACTACCTGCACGTTCGCGATTCTCACAGACGTAGGCCGATCGGCCGAGCGAAAAAGAAAAGTCCCGGCCGGCCCATCCCGATCAAGGTCGGTGGCGAACCACGTCCTGGTCGGGGTGTCGAGCTTGTGTCGACTGGAGGATTGTCCATGTCCATTGAAGACCAAGACGTTGGTTCCGTTGTGCCCGAAGGACTGTCGCGTCGTGGCCTGCTGCGCACGGCGGCCGGTCTTGGCGTCGCCGGGGTAGCGGCCGGCCTGCTCATCGAGACCAGTGGGAGCACGGCGTCCGCATCTGGGCAGGTCGTTACCACCGGTGAGCCGATGGTGGCGCACGTGAAGGACGCCGGTACCGGTGAGGTCGATTTGTTCGTCGGTACAAGGCTTGTCCAGTTTCGTGATCCCGAACTGGCCCGCCGGATCGCCCGCGCGGCCGGCTGACCGCATTCCGTGTTCGTCCACCAGGCTTGTGAGGCAACCTGATGTCATCGCACCGCGAGGCGCCGGAGATCGCCAAGGATCCGGTCGCCGACAGTTCTGACGTGTACGCGTTTGTCAGTCCGGACAAGCCGGACACCGTGACACTCATCGCCAACTACGTCCCGCTGCAGGGTCCGGCGGGCGGCCCGAACTTCTACGAGTTCGGCGACGACGTGCTGTACGAGATCCACGTCGACAACGACGGCGACGGCCGCGCCGATGTCACCTACCAGTTCCGGTTCACCACGCAACTGCGCAACGACAACACTTTTCTCTACAACACCGGCCCGATCCAGTCGCTGGCATCGCCGAACTGGAACCGCAGGCAGTTCTACCAGGTCACCCGGGTCGGCGGGGACGGCAGGCACACGGTACTCGGCAGCAACCTTGCCTGCCCGCCGTGCAACATCGGCCCACTGTCCACACCGGACTACAACAGCCTTGCGACGGCGGCCGCGCACCAGCTCGGCGGCGGCCGGACGGTGTTCGCCGGGCAACGCGCCGAAGGGTTCTACGTCGACCTCGGGTCCATTTTCGACCTCGGCGACCTACGCCCGTTCGCCAGTGCGCACAACACGTTCGGCCTGAGCAAGTTCCCCACCAACGGGCCGGGCGTGAACGCGACGAAAGACCTGAACGTGCACTCGATCGCCCTCCAGGTCCCGATCACGGACCTGACCCGGGGCGGCTGGCGGGGCCGGGCGACGGCGGACGCGGCCAACCAGAACGCCGTCATCGGTGTCTGGACGTCGGCCAGCCGCCAGCGGGTCCGGCTGTGGGACGCCGAACGCAACTGCCATGTGCACGCCGGGCCGTTCGCGCAGGTGTCCAGGCTGGGCAACCCGCTGTTCAACGAGGTCATCGTGCCGATGGCGAAGAAGGACCTGTGGAACACGCTGACACCGGCCGACGACAAGCAGTTCGCGCATTACGTGGCGCATCCGGAACTGGCCGGCCTGCTGCCGGTGCTGTACCCGGGTGTGTTCCCCAACCTGGACGCGCTGAACAAGGCTGGCACAGCGCGCGCCGACCTGCTGGCCGTGCTGCTCACCGGGCTGCCACCGGGTGTCGTGCCCGGTTTCCAGAACTTCACCGGGACGACGCAGGCGGACATGCTGCGGCTGAACACCGCGATCCCGCCGAACACCAGCTCGCCCAGTCTCTACGGCCTGCTCGGCGGCGACGCGGCCGGCTTCCCGAACGGGCGCCGGGTATCCGACGATGTGGTGGCGATCGAGTTGCGCGCCATCGCGGGCGTCACGTTCGCGTTGGTGGACAAGACGTTCACGCCCGACGGCGCGGCCGGCGCGGTCACCGACGGGCTCACGCCGGCCGACCTCGACGTGCCGTACCTCGACCATTTCCCGTATCTCGGGGTGCCGCACAGCGGTTTCACCACACCGGCCAGTTAAGCGGGAGGGGCATTTCATGAATGGCAGTGACAGTCTCGTGCTGGACATCGGCGGTGATATCGGGGCGCTGGTGATTCACGCGGGATCCGACCTACTGGAGACCCAGATCGAGATCAGCCCGGCCGCTTCGCCGGGCGGGAAGCGCACGCACAATGTCGTGCACGCGCGGCGCAATCCGCACGGCGTCCGGTACAGCGCGGTATTTCCGGACGTGCCGGCCGGCGACTACGTCATCTGGCGGAACGCGACCACACCGGACGCCACGGTGACCGTGCGCGGCGGGCAGGTGACCGAGCACCACAGGGACTGACGGGGTCGAGAGGGTGTTGCGGTGCGCACCGCAACACCCTGCGGCTCAGTGTTTCTCCGGTGGGCCGATGAGTGCGATGACCTGACGTAGCGCCTCGTCCCAGTCCTTGCCGAAGTCGGCGTACTGCATGTCGCCCGCGATGGTTTCGTTGGGGCCGAAAACGTGGTCGGGGAGTTCGCATTCGGCCAGCATCGCGGGAATGAACCAGTCCCGATTGCGTGGCATCAGCCGGAACCGCTCGACCGCCGCGATCAGCTCCTCGTTCATGTACGACTGGTCTTTCCAGTATCGCGGCGAGAAACACGCGAGGAAATAGTCGACGTCCGCGATGGACTTCTTGATCTCGGACTTCCAGCGTCGGCCGGGCAGCAGTCGGGACCGGTCGGTCCAGACATCGTAGCCGGCCGCCCGCAGGTCGTGCACCAGTTTGTCCACCAGGGCAAGGTCTTCCCGGACGTAGGACACGAAGATCCGTTTCCGTGTCGTGTCGGCCTTGGCCCCGATGGCCTCCTCGAGTCCGCCGACGGACGCCGGCTGCGCGGACCGGTCGGCGAACAACGGCACGTGTCCCAGGATCTCCCTCGGCAGGCGGAACGCGGCAGATGCCTCGTCGAGGTCGACCACGTCACACAGGATCCGTTCCTCCGCGTTGAGTTCGCCGGCCGGCGACCCCTGCCGGTAGGTGTCGTCGAGCCAGTCCCGCTCGACCGACGCCAGGTTGCGCCACGCCCCGTCGGTATCGGCCGGCGCGACCCGACATACCGTTGCGCCGCCGGCCGTGGCGGCGAGCAGCTCGGCGAAGCTCGGGTCGAGCGGTCCGGCCGAGGCGACCGAGATCCGCATGCGGTAGCACCGGCGCGCGTAACGGCGGGCCGCGTCGACATAGCCAGGTGCCGCCCTCGCCGCGAATAGGTCGGGCGGCACCGTCTCTGTCCATAGTGGACTCGGCCGCCGTTCGGTTGCGAGTGCCCGATATTCGCTGACCAGTTTCCGCAGTTCGTCGGACCGGCGGTCGGAGGGTTGGTAGGGCTCGAGATAGAACCCGACCGTTGTCGGTGACGGCAGGTTCGCCAGTTCGTGCCAGACCGGTTCCCACGACAGGTCGTTCGCCACCAGCGGTGCGACGGCGAAACACACCTTCCGGTTGGCGTCGCCCGGCCGGGTGCACCATGCCCAGTCCAGCGGCTTGCGCAGTTCGAACTGCCCACGCTGGTCCAGCCACCCCGGTGTCAGCGCGGACTTGAGTTGATCGGCGTCCAGTATCGGCTCGGCACGGACGTGTCTCGGCGTCCTCGCGAGCCGGTCGCGCAGGGCCGTGGCGGCGCCGGTCACCTCGGCCAGGTCTCGGCCCTGCACCCGGCCGAGCAGTGTGCTCGCCACCGGCAGGTCGGCGATCTCGTTGGTGTAGCGCAGTTCCCAGCGCGCGCCGAAGTCCGTCGACCACAGTGCGGACAGCCAGGCCCGTTCCGCCGCCGACGTCTCGGCCCGCAGTTGCGGCTCCTCGACATCGGGGTAGGCCCGGCTCTCCGCCAGCGTCGGCGCGGGCGTGAGCCGCAGCCCGACCCACGCCCAGTGCGCGACGGCCGTCGACTCGACGACAACACCATCCGTTGTCACGGTCGGTGTTGTCCCAGCGCATGCGGCTGCCGCGGGTACGGCGGCCGGCCACCCGGGATCGGCGCCGGACCGAGTTCGGCGTCCTCGACCGCAGGCAGGCCCTGCGGGAAGCCGTAGGTCAGCGGCACGTCCCGCCCCTCGGCGGCAGTGAACAGGCCCTCGCGGCAGGC
>DATBCR010000505.1:0-2269 GCA_036270375.1 Pseudonocardiaceae bacterium
GGGCTGGATGCTGATGGAGGCCGCCTGTAACGTCACCGCGGTGACCGAGAAATGAGCGAACCCGGCGGCTGGACCCCCGACGAGGCGACGCTGGCCGGAGCCAACCTCACCCGCTTCCTGGCCTGGCTGGCCGAGACCGGGCGCGGCCAGTATGGCGACTATCACGAACTCCTGCGCAAGTCGGTCGATGACATCGAATGGTTCTGGGACGCCGTCTGGAATTACTTTGACATCGAGGCGGACAGCTCACCTGAAGCCGTGCTGGGCAACCGGTCCATGCCCGGCGCCGAGTGGTTTCCCAGCGCCACGCTCAACTACGCCACCGAGGTGTTTCGGCACGCCACCGGCGAGCGCCCCGCGCTGATCGTCGTCGGCGAAGACGGCTCGAGCGAGTGGTCGTGGGCGCGGCTGCAGCGGGAGACCGCGGCGGTCGCGGCCTACCTGCGCGGCCTCGGGGTGAAACCCGGGGACGGCGTGGTCGGATACCTGCCCAATGTCGGCGAGGCCGTCGTCGCCGCCCTGGCCGCCGCCGCCGTGGGCGCGGTGTGGGGGGTCTGCAACCAGGACGTGGCCGTCGACGGCGTGATAGCGAGGTTGGGTCAGGTGGAGCCGGCCGTGCTGGTGGCCACCGACGGCTCGGTGTACGACGGCAAGCGCATCGATCGCCGCGAAGAGTTGGCCGAGATCCGGCGCGCCATGCCCACGCTGCGGGCCACCGTGGTGGTGCCGCGGCTTGGACTGGAATTAGACAACGAAACGGTGCCATGGGCGACGGCGGTGGAATCCGATGCGGCCCTTGATATTACGCCGGTTCCCTTCGGCCACCCGCTGTGGGTGATGTTCTCGTCGGGAACCACCGGCAAACCGAAGGGCATCGTGCACGGACACGGCGGTGTCGTGCTGGAGCACCTGAAATACCTGACCCTGCAACTGGACCTGCACCCGGGCGACCGCTTCCTGTGGTACTCGTCGACCAGCTGGATGATGTGGAATCTGCTGTTGTCCGGCCTGATGGTCGACTCCACCATCGTCCTATATGACGGCAGCCCAACGCATTTGAGCACCGACGGCCTGTGGCGGGTGGCCGCCGAGGCCGGTGTCACGGTGCTCGGTGCCGGGGCGGGCTACCTGCTGGCGTGCGCCAAAAAGGAGCTGAAGCCGGGTGCGTCGTACCCACTGGATGCGGTGCGCGCGGTGGGCTCTACGGGTTCGCCGCTGCCGGCGTCCGGATTCCGCTGGGTGCAAGAGGGGCTCGGCCGGCCGGTTCCGGTGGTATCGATGTCCGGCGGCACCGACGTGTGCACGGCCTTCATCGGCGGTTGCCCGACCCTGCCGGTGGTGCCCGGTGAACTGAATTGCATCTGCCTGGGCGCGGCCATCGAATCCTGGTCCGGCCCTAAAAACCCGGTGATCGGGGAGGAGGGCGAACTGGTGCTGACCAAGCCGATGCCCTCGATGCCGGTGTTCTTCTGGAACGACGACGACGGCAGCCGCTACCGCGCCGCCTACTTCGACCGGTACCCGGGCGTCTGGTGGCACGGCGACTGGATCACCATCAGTGACCGGGGATCCGTTGTGGTGCATGGCCGTTCGGATGCCACCCTGAACCGGCTGGGCGTCCGGATGGGCAGCGCCGACATCTACAACGCCGTGGAGCGCATGCCCGAGGTGCGCGACTGCCTGGTGGTCGGTGTCGAGCAGGACGACGGCGGCTACTGGATGCCGCTGTTCGTGGACCTCGAAGACGGTGTCACCCTCGACGGGGACCTGCGAGCGCGGATCACCGCGGGAATCCGCCGCCATGCGTCGCCGCGGCACGTGCCCGACGACATCCTGGCGGTCCCGGGCATTCCGCGCACGCTGACCGGCAAGCGGCTGGAAATCCCGATCAAGCGGATCCTGCTCGGGGCGCCCCCGGGCGAGGCCGTGCAGCAGAGTTCGATCGACCGACCCGAACTGCTAGACGCTTTCGTTGCGTACCGGCGAAGTCGGGTGCCCTGAGCCGGGCTCCTCGTCAGCCGCACGAGGCGCGCGCCGGTGTCCCCGGTATCCCCGCCAGGCCGCGATCATCGCCGGTATCAGCGATACGAACAGGATGCCAAGGATGATCTTTTGCAGGTTTTGGTGAACGAACGGCACGGTGCCCAAAAAGTAGCCCGCCAGCGTCACCCCGCCGCCCCAGGTGATACCGCCGACGATGTCGAACCCCAGGAACACCGGGTAGCGCATGTAGGACACCCCGGCGACCACCGGGACGAACGTCCGTACG
>DATBCR010000506.1:0-12600 GCA_036270375.1 Pseudonocardiaceae bacterium
GGTACGGGTTGTAGGCCAGCCAGCCGCCCGCGGAAAGGGCCGCGACGGGCAGGTACGGCGTGCCGTGGTGCAGCAGCATGGTGGCCGCGCGCTCGACGACCTGGACGTCCGGCGTGGCGGAAACCTTGCTGGCCAACCAGATCACGGGCGCGAGCAGTCCACCGGCCGCGCCGACGACGAGTGCGACGTCGGCACCGCGGGTGCGCCACCGGGCCGCGATGCCGAACGCGACGGCGTAGCCGACGACGGCCCAGATGCCCCACGTGCGGTCGTTGCCGGGTCCGCTGAGCAGCGCGACGGCGCCCGCGTGGACGGTGAACACCGAGTACCAGAGCGCCAGTCGATGGGGACCACGGGCGGACTCGGCCGGTCGCCGGACCGCCGACACTGTGGTGCTCATGACTCCAAACTAGCCATCGAATACCGAACACCGTGCCAAAACGGAGATTTGGCTGTCGGGCCGGTGCCGTCGCTGTGAGCGGTTCGCGGACGCCGTGCGGTTCGCGGACGCCGTGCGGGCATGCGGTAGTCAGGTCACCCGCGTGCGGCCGCCTCGGCCAAGCCGACCGGGTTGCCGTCCGGGTCGGTGATGTACGCGACGCGGTCGCCCCAAGGCATGGCGACCGGCTCGCGTAAGACCGCCGTGCCATTGTCGCGCAGTCGCCGGACCGACGCGTCCACGTCGTCGACGTACACGAACATCTCGAACCGCTGGCCATCGCTGATCGAGCCGCCGTACTGATCACCCGGCCATGCCGAGTCGACGACCGCGATCTCCGACGCGCCTCGTCGCAGGCCGACGTAACCCGGGTCGTCCTCGGACGGGAGCTGGAGGAAACGGGTGAACCCGAGCTGTTCGTAGAACCCGGCGGTGTCCGCCACCCGCTTGGCGAAGACGACCGGGAACGCGCGTTCTGTCATGATCAGGACGCTACCGGTGGGCACCGACAACGCGGGCCAAGGTGGTCAGCTCACCGGAACAGGACGCCCGGCGGGCCGGAACCCTAGACTGTCGGTATGCGAACATTCGTCCTGGCCGGTGGCTGCTTCTGGTGTCTCGACGCCGTCTACCGCACGCTCAACGGCGTCAACGACGTCGTATCCGGCTACACCGGCGGCAGCACGCGCAACCCCAGCTACGAAGCGGTCTGCACCGGTGGCACCGGGCACGCCGAGGCGGTGAAAGTCGTCTTCGACGAGACCGTGATCCCGGAGACCGTCATCCTGGACGTCTTCTTCAGCCTGCACGACCCGCGCCAGCTCAACCGCCAGGGCGCGGACGTCGGCACCCAGTACCGCTCCGCCATGTTCTACGCGGACGACGCGCAGAAGCGGCTGTTCGAGGAAGCCCGGGACCGCGCGTCGGAGTACTGGGACGGCGGTATCGTCACGGAGATCTCCCAGCTCGGTGACTGGTACGACGCCGAGGACTACCACCAGGACTTCTTCGCGAAGAACCCGGCCCAGGGCTACTGCCTCGCGGTAGCGCTGCCCAAGGTGGCCAAGATCCGCCAGTCGTACGCGGACTACGTGCGGGCGGTGTAGGGGCGTCGACGGCGGTTGACACATGCGGCGCGGCGAGCATCACGACGCTCGCCGTCGTCGTCAGGAAGCGAAAGGCCCGCCATCGAATTGTGGCATGTGTGACTTTTGGCGCTTTCAATTCAATCAATTCGGCCGCAACTCGAATTCGGCCATCATAGTTCGACGCCAGCCGGCCGATCCTGACGGTAGCGGATTCCTGCTCAAACTGGAGGCGGCCATGACCGCGTCTACTTCTCCGGAAGGCACACTGGTTCATTCCTACCTGTTCCTGCGTCGCGCCGTCGGGTACATCGGTGTCCTACTGCCGGTGGTGCTGATCGTCGGCAAGCAGCTCATCGACGGCGGTGCCCTGGCCAGTTCGATCAGCGGCTACTACTACAGCGACATGCGGGGCGTCTTCGTCGGCAGCATGAGCGCGTTCGGCGTGTTCCTGTTGTCCTACCGCGGCTACAGCCGGCTGGACGACATGGCCGGCAATGTCGCGGCGGTCGCGGCGATCGGCGTCGCCCTGTTTCCCACATCGCCGGACGTCGGCGCGACCCGGCACCAACAGGTGCTCGGCGTCCTGCACCTGGTGTTCGCGGCCGTCTTCTTCCTGGCGCTGGCCTTCTTCTGCCTCGTCCTGTTCAACCGGACCGACGCGGCCGATCCGACTCCGCAGAAGATCAAGCGCAACCGCGTCTATCTGGCCACCGGGTCGATCATGTTGCTGTGCCTGGTGTTGATCGCGGTCACCATGTTCTTCGATGCCACGACCACCGCGCTGCGCCCGGAGGTGTGGCTGGAGACGGCGGCGATCATGGCGTTCGGCGTCGCGTGGCTGACCAAGGGCGAGGCCATCCTGCACGACCTGACACCCGCGCCACGGCAGGCGCCACCGCCGACGGCGATCGCGACACAGATGTAGCCGCGGCTACCGGCCGAGCACCTGGCCGAGGAAGGCCACCGCCTTGGGGTAGGCGTCCATGCGGTTCGCCCGCTTGCCGAGGCCGTGGCCTTCGTCGCCGTACACGAGTAGTTCGCACGGCACGCCGCGATCGCCGAGTGCCGTCGCGAGCTGTTGCGCCTCGCTCACCGGCACCCGCGCGTCGTTGGCGCCGTGGATCACGAACAGCGGCGCACGGATCTGGTCCACCTGGTTCAGCGGCGACGCGCTGTGCAGGAATTCCCGGTCGTGCGCAAGGGATCCGTACTCGCGCTCGCGGATCGCCCTGCGGTACGGCGACGTGTTCTCGAGGAAGGTGACCAGCGACGACATGCCGACGATGTCCACACCGGCGGCCCAGCGCGCCGGCTGGAACGCGAGACCGGCCAACACGAGGTAACCGCCGTACGACCCGCCCCACAGCGCCGCCCGGTCCACACCGAGCGCGGGCAGCCAGTCGTGCAGCGCGGCCAGGTCGGCGACCGCGTCCAGCCTGCGCCGGACGTCGTCGGCCGAGTACCAGCGCTTGCCGTAGCCGGTCGAGCCGCGCACGTTCGGCACAAGCACGGTGTGCCCGGCCGCGGCGAGGCCCTGGACGATCGGGTTGAACATCAGCGTCGCCTGGGCTTCCGGGCCGCCGTGCAGGACGAGCACGGCGGAGCCGGCCAGACCGTCCACAGTGGACGTCGGCGGGTATACCAGGCAGGGCACCAGTTCGCCGTCCGGCGTCGGCACCCGGTGGTGGCTCGGGATAACCAGTGCGGCGCCGTCGAACGCGGCCGCCGAGTCGGTCAGGGCACGGACGGCGCCGGTGTCCGCGTCGACAAGCAGCACGTCGGCCGGGTTGGTCGAGCCGCTGAACGTCACCGCGACGAACCGTGAATCCGGCGACCACACCGGCTCGGGCAGCGGGAAGCGCGGCCAGCCGTCGCCGGGCAGCGCCACCTCGCGCAGCCGGGAACCCGTTGCCACGTCGTGCAACGCCAGCCGCGCCGCGCCGTCGTCGTTGGCGAACACCAGCAACAGCCGGCCGTCCGGTGACGGGTAGCCGATCAGGTCGCGTTCGTCGTCGACGACCAGCCAGGTCCACGAGCCGTCCACCGGGTCGAAGCGGGCGATGCCCATCATGTCCCGGTCCTTGTCGCTGTTCAGCAGGAGCGAGCCGTCCGGCAGCCAGTGCGGGAACACGTTGCGCGCCTGCTGGTTCGGGTCGGTCAGCGGCTGGATCTCGCCGTCGGTCACGAGCAGGATCTGGTCGGACAGCGGTGGCACGGCCGGGATCCCGAGCGCCACCCGACCGTCCGTGCTGATCGCGACCCTCGGATCGACCCGTCCGCCGCCCGCGTAGGCGACCCGCTCGGCGCCGGTGGCCAGGTCACGGATCACCAGGTCGAAGTCGACGCCGTTGCGCCGGTTCGTGGTGTACGCCACCAGGCCGGGCAGCACCGTGACCGGGTCGTGCTTGAACCTCGGGTCGCGCACGAGCGGCTCGAGACCGTCGACGCCGACCGGGTGATCGGGCCTGGGGTCCAGGCGCAGCAAGGAAAGTTGGGTTCGCTCGTTGCCGCCATCGTCGTGGCTGACCAGTGCGACGCGCGCACCCGGCAGGTAGCGGCCGGCGCAACTGTCCGGCAGCGCGGTCAGCAGGGCCACCGTGCCGTCAGGGTCGAGTTCGACGAGTTGGACGGAGCCGGACTCGTCCCAGCCGGCCAGCACCCGCCCCGCGTCGTCCACGTCGAATGCCCGCCACGTACGGGCTTCCAGCAGCCGCTCGATGTCCATTTGTACTATTCTTCCACGCCTGAGCCGGTCTCAGGTGGAGATCTGGAACTTGTCAACTGTCAAGATCAGCCCAACGTGCGGCACCTCAGTTCACGTGTAGCGATCGGCGAGACCGTGATCGACAACCAATCCAGGTTTTACGGTGGCCGTACGAGCGCGGGCCTGGTCGGCCAGAAAAGGCCGGCCGCGATTCTCGAAAATGGCGGCCGCTGCCAGCCAACAAGCGGTGGCGCTGGCGATGTCATCAAAGTGATACAAGGAAGTAGCCAGCGTGTCCAGCGGCTTGGCGAGGACGTGTACGAGATCGTCGGATATGCGGCCGATGGTGATGGCCTCCTCACACAACGCGATTGTCTTGCTGTGCTCACCCAGTCCCTGCCACGCCTCCGCCAGGTAGTGCAGCGCGATAACCTCACCTTCGAGGTCACCACAGCGGCGCCGCAAGAACCGCCCACGCTCGGCGTGGCGCAGAGCCCTGCGGTAGTCGCCAAGCCTGGTGTACGCATAGCCGAGATCCGTCTCGATCATGCCTTCCGTGCGACCATTGCCCTGCCCGACACTGAGTGGCAATGCCTGCCACAGATACCGCACCGCCTCCTCGAACCGCTCCTGCGGGATACACGACCGCCCGAGGACATGGAGTGCTCGAGCTTGGTAATGCCGATGCCCGAGGTCACGAGCCAGTTTCAGCGCCTGGGTCAGGTCGGCCCGCGCGTGGTCCCACCGCCGCAACGACTCCGATCCTTCACCACGCCCTATGAGGAAACGGGCTTCGGCGGTGCGGTCACCGCACTGTCGGGCCGCGACGATCGCCCAACCGCGTGTATCGAGCAACGCGCCCCAATTGCCCAATGTATAGAAAAATCGGACTCGGTCCGCGAGGCACAAGGTGCGATAGTGCATACCGTGTCGCGCGGTGTGGCGCAACACGGCGAGCAGGTTGTCCCGTTCCGCGGTAACCCAGGCCCATGCCTGTGCCCGATCGGAGATCGCTGTCGGGTAGGCCGGAGCGATCAGCGTAAGCGGCAGTCGGTCGATGGCCGAGTGGAGCAGGGCGTCGCAGGTGTCGAGGATATGGGCGTACCAATTCAGCAGGGACCGCAGGGCATGATCGCGGTCGGCCACGCTGTCATGGCGCGTCGTTTGGTCGAGAGCGTAGGCGCGCAGCAGGTCGTGGAACCGGAACCGGTCCTGTGCCACCGGTTCGATCAGATGCACCTGGGCCAGTTCGTCAAGCACACGACGCGCGGTCAAGGGATCAACGCCAGCCACCGCCACCGTGGTGTCAACACTCATCTCGGAGCCGGGATGCAGGCCAAGATGCCGGAACACGTGCGCCTGGCGGATGGACAGACGCTGGTAGGACCAGTCGAACACGGCCCGCACCGCTGCTCGTTCATCCCCGCCTCGGCTCAGTACATCCAGCAGTGCCCGCTCGTCGGCCAGTTCGGCGACGACACCGGCCACTGTGGAGTGTGGATGAGCTGCGGCCCGGCCGGCGGCGACCCGCAACGCCAACGGCAGCCGCGCACAGTAGCGCACCAGATCTGTCACGGCGTCCGTCTCGGCGTCGGTCCGGGTGCGGCCCAGGATCCCGGTGACCAACCGCACCGATTCGTCCGCCGTGAGCAGGTCCAGGGTCAGGCGACTGGCCCCGTCGGTGACGACCAACCCGGTCAAGCTGTTGCGGCTGGTGACCACGACCAAGCACCCGGGTGCTCCCGGCAGCAACGGGCGCACCTGATCAGCGTGGTTGGCGTTGTCCAACACGATCAGCACCTGACGCCCGGCCAACAATGACCGGAACAACCCGACCTGCGCCGCAACCCCCGCCGGCATCCGCTCCGGCGGAACATCCAGCGCACGAAGGAACCCGTCGAGCGCCTCACCTGCGGTGACCGGTTCACCGGGGCCGTAGCCACACAGATTGATATACAAGGTGCCGTCGGGGAACCGGTGCTGCACGCGGTGCGCCCACCACACCGCCAGAGTGGTCTTGCCGATCCCGGCCGCGCCGTCGATGGCCGTGATCACAGCGGTTCGCCGCTCATCACTCCGATCGGTCGACAGCAGGGCGTCCAGGGCGGACAGGTGTTCGGCTCGGCCCGTAAAGTCCCGGATGACCGGCGGCAATTGCCGCGGCACCGACGATCGCCCAGAACCAACCTTGGCGGCAAGGGTGGGATCGAGGCTGGTCAGGTCCGTGACGATACGGGCCAGGTCCGCGACGGGCTCCCGGCGGCGCAGGCGCCGATACTGACAGCGACTTAACGCCGCGATGTCGCCGGGCAGATCGGCCACGGCCGGCATCTCGGCCTGCTCGATCAGCACCGGGATCACCCGCACACCGGCGGCGAAAGCCGCAGCAAGTTCCCGATGAATCCAGTCGTCCGGGTCATCGATCCGGCGGCGACCACCGGGGTCGGTGGCGGTCAACCAGCGCGGCCCGATCACGGCCAGCAGCACCCGAGCCGACCGCACCCGCCCCAACAACTCGTCGACGAAATCGGCGCCGGCCGGAATGGACTCAGCATCCAGAAACACGTGCTCGCCGCCGAAGTGCCGAGTCAACTCGGTGTAGAGCAGAGCGCCGTAGCTGTGGCTGTCCGCACCGCGGTAGTTGATGAAAACGCCACGATCCACCACACACCCCCGGTGAGTATGTCACCACCGAGTGTAGTAGTCCGTCTGGCGTGTTCCAGTTCTGGTGGCGGCCGCTTGAAGCGAGGAACTCGCCGCCGGTTCACCGCTGGCAGGATCAGGCGCAGCCCGGTGTCAGGTCGCGAACAGCTGCGACTCGTCGCGGAACGCCTTGAACTCCAACGCGTTTCCGGCCGGATCGAGCAGGAACATGGTCCACTGCTCCCCCGGCTCGCCCGCGAAGCGCAGGTAGGGCTCGATCACGAACGACGTGCCGGCGGCGCGCAGCCGGTCGGCGAGGGACTGGAACTCGTCAACGGTCAAGATCAGCCCGAAGTGCGGCACCGGCACGTCGTGGCCGTCCACCGGGTTGTGGCCGGCCACCGCCCGCCTGCCGGGCACGACGTGCGTGACGACCTGGTGGCCGTGGAAGTTCCAGTCCACCCACGCGTCCGTCGACCGGCCCGCCGGCAGGCCGAGCACGCCGCCGTAGAACGCGCGGGCGCGGGCGAGATCGTCGACCGGGATGGCGAGGTGGAAACCGGGCCGGGCTCGTTCGATGCGCATCGCGCTACCACTCCCAGCAGAAGCCGACGATGGTCCTGCTGATCCGCTCGTGGTAGCAGTGCACGGCGAGGGCCTGGTCCAGCTCGGTCGGCTGGCGACGCATGATGGCATCGTCGGCGAAGCGGTCCCACTCGGTCCAGTACACGCGGCTCGGTATCGCGGCCGGGTCGAACCGGACTTCGAGCATCAGCTTGTCGATCTGGTGGAACATGCCACGGCGGAGTTCCGGCGGCGGGGGTTCGGTGTAGTTGAAGGTGGTCACGTAGTCCAGCAGCGCGGTCTCGTCGCGATGCAAGGGCTGGGTGTACTGGATGTTCATGCCGTAGAAGGCGTCGTCGACCCGGTAGATCCGGCCGGGGGTGCCGCCGCGGTGCACGACGACGGTGGCGGCGTTGGTGTCGAAGACGTACGGGAAGTAGTCCACCTGGTCCGCGATGGCCCGCACGGTCTGGATGGCGCGGTGGCTCACCGGGCGGCGGTCCGGGCCGACCTGGTGCAACTCGTGCAGCATGATCGTCTCGTGCCGGCGTGGCCCGGTCGCCTCGTACAGGCCCTCCGGCGGGCGGGCGGTGCCGGTGACGAGCTTGATCGTGCCGTCGCCCCTGGCCAGTGCCCACAGTTGGTCGGCGTCATCGCGGGTCATCTCGAACGCGGCGATGATCTCGCCGAGGCCGGTCGACGTCAGTTCCTGGCCGTGCAGTGCGCTGCGGATCCGGTTGCGCAGCTTGCGGTAGTCGGCGGCCTGCTCGCTGGAGTACTCGAGGTATTTGGCCACCACGCCGGTCACGGCGGTGACCTGGACCTGGCTCGTGCGCGGCCGGTGTTCGGTCGGTTGTGCCCACCGCCTGCGGTATCGCGCGCCCAGCAGGACATTCAGGTACTCGCCAGCTGCCATAGCCCCCGGCAGTACCTGCGGCCTCGCCACCACCAAATCTTAATATCACAGAGCGCTGCCACACAGCAGCGTCGGGCTTGGCGGGATGCATCCAATTTGGACATACCAGATCAGGCTAGGCTAGCCTAATATCGCGCTGAGCTGGACCGTTTCGCCATCCGGTCTGGGCTGATCGGCGCACCGGTTTCACAGTTGGACGACTCCATTCCACGCGTTGATTTCCTGTTCACACGACAACGGCGGTCGGCACGTGGTCCGACGGTAACGTCCGCCGGGCATGGCCGGGACGGTGCTACGGCCCTCGCTGATCTCCCCCGGTCAGCGAATCACCGCCCCGGCCGGCCTCACGACTCCGTCCTGTTCACCGAAGGACGTTCGGTGTGATCGGCGTACGACGAAAGGACCTGTCGTAGGCCGCGACTGCCGGCTAGCTTCGGGCATCCCGGCTGTCGCACCGGGCTCATCGCGAGGAGCTATCGATGGGAAACCCAGTCCTGCGCCGATTCTTACTCACCACCGTCGCCGTGGCCACCGTCACGGCGACGTGTATCGCGGTCCTGCCCGGCACGGCCGCCGCTGACGTGTCGTCGGCCGGCGTGTCGGCGACGCGGCACTACGGTGCCAAGTCGATCACCCAGCCCGCCGCCCGCGCCCGCAGCGCCAACACACTGGCCGTGGACTCCAGCGCGTCGACCGGTGTCGTTTCCCCGAAACCGAAGGTGTACCTGGTGTTCTGGGGTTCGCAGTGGTCGCACGACCCGGCCGCCGCCGCGCCGGCACTGCAGAAGTTCTTCCAAGGCCTGTTCGGCGCGAAGGACACGTGGGGCACCATCCTGGACCAGTACTGTGAAGGCGTCGCCAAGGGCACCACGAACTGCGGCAGCAACGGCATCCACGTCACCCACCCCACGGCGTCCATCCTCGGCGGGGCATGGTTCGACAACGGAACAGCGGCACCGACCAACGCGACCGCGGCCCAGATCGCGTCCGAGGCGACCCGCGCCGCGACGCACTTCGGCAACACGACCCAGACCCCGAACCTGAACGCGCAGTACGTGATCGCGTCGGCGTCCGGCACCCACCCGGATGGATTCCCGAACAGCGGATTCTGCGCCTACCACAACTTCACCAACGCGTCGTTCGGCAAGGTGGCATTCACGAACCTGCCGTACGTGCCCGACCTCGGTGCCGGCGCGTGCACCACAATCGGCAGCCCGACCCTGCTGGACGGCCTGTTCTCCACCGAAACCCACGAGTATGGCGAAACGGTCACCGACTTCTTCCCCAGCATCGGCTGGAACGGCACCAACGGTGAAATCGGCGACGAGTGCATTCAGCTGGACAGCCGAATCACGCTGACCACGGGAACGTTCGACGTGCAGGGCCTGTGGTCCAATGCCCGCAACGCGTGCCGTACCACCGCATAACGTGATGTCTCGGGGCCGGTCGCGCTATTCGGCGGCCGGCTCCGAGATCAAGCGGTCGGCGTGCACCCGCTCATCGGGTTTCACATCGCTGTGCTGACTGTCGTGCAGCCGCCATGTCGTCGTGCCGTCCGGTCCGTCCAGGTGCCCGCCGGACAAGGCTTCCTGAATAAGCTGGCGCACAGTCGTTTCGGCATCCGGCTCGGTGGCGAACAAGACCCGCAGCCGCACCTCGTCACCACCGACCCGATCCGCACGAGTGTGGTGCGGCGCAAGGGGACACGGCGGCTCGTGCTCCCACTCCCCGCACAGCGCCACGGTCACCGCCGCACCAGGAGCCCGCAGATCAGCATCCGGCCCCATCACCAACACCGCTTCGTGCGCGAACGCCTGCCGCATAGCACAAGTATTGCACCACCGCACGACACGAAACCCACCCACCCCCGGCCTCAAGAGGATTCCGGCGGCACCGCACCACGTGGCAGGCGACTGGGCGGACGCAGTGGCGCAATGGGCACGGCTGGCCATCGCCGCCCCCCGCTCCACAACGCGGGCGGCGCGTCCAGCGCCCGCGCCAACCGCAACGCGACCGCGTCATAATTGGCCCGCCACCCACGAAAATGCGGCCAAGCCTGCGCCGTGGTCCGCTCGATCGGATAGTTCAACGCCCGCAACATATCGACGGCCATCGTGAACTGATCGAAGTCGATCGAAATATCGTTATCCGGATCCGGATCGTCGACGACCGGCATCCGCATGGTCCTGGCGATCTGGTTCAGCGCCACGAACCCCATCCGCAAACACAGCCGGGCCGACTGCTTGGGCTCACTCGCCGGCGCAAGCGACAAATGCAGAGCGGCCGCGTCCATCACCGCCAACACCGACGTCAACCAGTGCGACAACGGCCGGGGCGACCGCAACCGAACCAACGTCAGATACGTGGTATGCGACTCCGCGACCTCGGCCGACCAGTGCTCCCACGCGTCGAACAACTCATTCAACACCGGCCGCGTATCCCCATCATAAATCCCCCACCGAGTCCGCGCCAGAATCTCCGGCCCCCATGCCGGCACCCCGGCTCGCGACGTCAACAACGTAACCTGCGTCTCCCGCCGGTTGAACGCGGCATACAACGTCGGCAAATACCCGACCTGCAACCCGACCACGATCAACCCGGTATACGCGGCCACATAATCCACCACCGTACTACTCGTATTACCCGGCGCCGCGTAACCGAGCGTGAAAATCGACGACCCGGCCTCACTGAACGGATGCGCCACCGTATCGGTCACTATCGGCAACAACACCAAGCCGTACCCGATCACCAGCAACCCGATCCATACCCCGAGCCGAAACAACAACCCAAGGGGCGCCTGCCACGCCAACACCCGGTCCCGCACCAGGAAGTCCCGCACCCGCCGCGTCCCCACCATGAAAACAAGATCGACCACATTCTCGCACCCACGCGAAATGTGCGAATCAATCCCACGGGGCACCACCAGCGTCCCCACCACGCTGACCGCCGTCCCCAACAGGAGGACAACCCCCACCGCGAACCCGAACCACCGCAACGCGTCGACAACCGTCATGATCGCACCAGAGTAGCCTGACCAGGCAGAACCCACCTATGCGTCAGGCCAACCCCGCCAACGCCTCCGCCAACGGCGCGAGCACCCTCGGGTCGTACGGCCGGGGCAACACCACGATCGCCAGGTCGAGCCCCTTCTCCTCGAACGCGGCCACCGTCGACGCGACCTCAGCCGGCGTGGCGTCCCCCATCCGAATGTGACTGGACAGGGTGATCTCCCCAGGATCACGCCCGATGTCGGCACAGTGCCCGTACAACACGTCCCGCTTGCGCGCGAACTCGTCCGGCGTGCCACCGACGAAGTTCCAGTGCTGCGCGAACCGGGCCGTCGTCCGCAGCGTGCGCTTCTCGCCACTCCCCCCGACACAGATCGGCGGATGGGGCGTCTGCACGGCCTTCGGCTCACATCGCGCGTCCGTGAGCTGGTAGTACTTCCCGGCGAACGTGGTGGTCGGCTGCGTGAGCAACCCGATCAGCACCGCGCACGCCTCCTCGAACCGGTCGCTGCGCTCCCCTGGCGTGCCCAACTCCATGCCGTAGGCACCGGACTCCTCGACGTGCCACCCGGCCCCGATGCCAAGTTCCAACCGCCCACCGGACACGATGTCCAGCGCCGCGGCCATGTTGGCCAACACGGCTGGGTGCCGGTAGTGGATCCCGGACACCAGGTTGCCCAGCCGCAGCCGACTCGTGGCCTGCGCCAACGCGGTCAGCGTCACCCAGCCCTCAAGGCACGGCCCGGCCGGGTCCCCGACGATCGGATAGAAGTGGTCGAACGTCCACCCGGACTCGAACAGCTCGATCTGGTCTGCCTCTCGCCAGACCGCGAGCATGTCCGACCACGTGGTGTGTTGCGGCGAGGTCTTGAACGCGAAGCGCATACCTAGATCGTAACCGGACGAAACGGGGTGACCGAAGCTAGGTGGACGTCGCGCCGCTGCCGGCCGGCACCGGCGCGGACTCCTCGGACCCGTCCGCGGAACGCCCCTCCGGTACCGCCGCCGTCGACCCGGACGGCCGTGGGGTCCCCGGCTGGTAAGCGGACTTGATCCGCTGCCGGTACTTCCACAACTGGTACAGCACAACAGCGAAGATGATCGAGCCGATGACGTTGGCGACGAAGTGCCACCACACCCGGTACGTGGTCAGCGCGGGCCCCGGCGGGATCATCCCGAACCATGTGGACAGCCCGATCGCCCGCTTCGCGCCGAACGCGATGGACAGCGTCAGCGAC
>DATBCR010000507.1:0-4670 GCA_036270375.1 Pseudonocardiaceae bacterium
TATGCCGAGGCGTTCGGTCGGGCCCAGGACATCCGGCGGCGCACCAGGATCAACGGGGTCGAACTCGGTCTCGACCCGAACAACGTGGTGATCGGCCACTGACCCGCGGCCATTCGTCCACTTAAGACACTTCGACGACCGCCAACTCGGGTGCCGGCCGCATCGACCAGACGCCGACGACGGCCATGGCCAGACCGAAAACCGTGCACAGCGCCCAGAACACGTTGCCGATGTGGTTCCACAGCAGGATGCCCAGTGCGGGGCCGATCGCGTAGCCGAGCCCGAACATGGCCAGCGCGCCACTGACGTACCGCGCGGTGGCGCCGGGCGGCGCGATCTTCGCGGGGTAGGCGAACGCGGCCGGGCCGCCGATGACCTGGCCGGCCGCGGCCACCACCGCACCCGCGAAGATGATCACCAGGCCGCCGGGCAGGCCGAGCATGCCCCGCCCGAGCACCAACAGGACCCAGCCGCTGGTGACCGCGATCCACGTCGGCCACTTCTGGGTTCGCCTGGTGACCAGCAGTTCCGACCCGATGATCAGGCTCGCGGCGACCGCGTTGGTCCAGCCGTAGGCCCACGTCGGGTAGCCGGCCACGTACAGCATCAGTGGCAGCACGGCGAAGAACTGCACGTGCACCAGCCCGTTGGCCAGTTGCAGTCCCAGGTAGCCGACGTAGTGCAGGTCGCGGACCATGGTGCGGAAGTTGGACTTGGTGCTTTCCTTGGCGGGCTTGTCCGTGCCGCCCTGTGCGGCCACCCGGTGCGGTGCGAGCAGCACGGCCGCGATCGCGCCGTAGACCAGCGTGGTCGCACCGTCCACATAGAACACCAGGTTCCACGAGATCGTGCTCAGCCACGCGGCCAACAGCGGACCGGCCGCCGCGCCGGCGTTCAGCACGGTGCGGTAGATCGCGAACGCCATCACCTGACGGGCGGCCGGCACGAATCCGAACAGCAGGGCGGCCACCGCCGGCCGGGCCGCCTGCGTCGTCAGGCCGGCGAGTGCCACCACGGCGACGATGACGGGCAGGCTGGAAAGGACGGTGAGCGCGAAGGTGAACAGGGCCGCGAAGGCCATCGACACCGCGATCGTCCACCGCGAGCCCAACCGGTCGGCGACCGCGCCGCCGAGCAGCACGCCGACGATGGCGCCACCGGAGTAGCCGCCGAGCGCGAGACCGGCCTGTGCGCTGGAGAATCCGCGCGCCACCAGGTACAGCACCATGAACGCCTGCAGGAACGCGCCGAACTGGTTGATGAAGACGCCGAGCAGCACGAACCGTGCCGCGGTCGGCATCTCCCGGAGTGTCCGCAGCGCGCCCACCTGTTCGACACCGACGTCCTCGGTCTTGTCCTGCTGATCGGTCACGTCCGGTGCCTTCCGTCATCGGGGGGCGCACCGCCCTAGATCGCACTGCCCGGCACACTCAGGTCAGGGTCATCACGTGGTGCATGCCCATGTGGCCGTGGGGTTCGCCGTTCTCGTCGCTCGGCACGTAGCAGATCAGTGCGTACGGGCCGGGCGGCAGGTCGATGTGCACGATCGCCCACCTGCCGGGCGAGAGTGCCTGCAGGCCGGCCTGGATCCCGGTCCACGGCGATGGCGGCAGTGCCGTGCCGTTCTCGAACGCGTCGTAGAACTGGGAGATGTACGCGTCGGTCACGCCGGGCCGGATCGGCCGGAACACCGACTCGTGCAGCTCGTCACCGGACACCACGGCGAGGAACGTCCCGTCGTGCCGCATCGTCGTCGGGGCGACGAACACGGGCATGCCGTTCTGCATGGTGGATGTGATCACGGAGGTGAATCGGGGCGGGTCGGACTCGTGGAAGGCGCCGTGCACACGCAGGGTGTGGACGCGGGGCGTGAGCGGTGGGTTGTCGATGTCGTTGAGGTCGACGAAGTAGTACGTGCCGGCGGTCAGCGGGACCGTGACCTCCTGCGCGGCGAACGTCGAAGCCACGACACCGCCGATCTCCGTGACGTCGTGGTACAGATTCTTCAGTGCGGCGACGACGGTCGGCCGGTCACCGCCGAGTACCAGGTTGAAGTCCGTGATCGCCTGATCAAGTGTCGCGCCGTTCTTGAGGCTGAAGCCCTGGATGGCGTGGCCGGCCTCGGGCGAGCTGATCCGGAAGGTGACCAGGCCGGCGTGCATCATGGACGGCATCGAGAAACCGTCCTGTGTGGTCACGTTGATGGCGATGACCGGGGGCCGGTCATGATCCGGCCGGTGGGTGGCGGTCGCGGCCGCCGGTGACAACAGACCGGTGGTCATGACGATCGCGGCGATCGCGGCCAATGGGATTGATCTTCGTAGTCTCGGCACCCGTACCTCCGTGGCTCATCTTCCGGGGTGCCCGAACACTAAGCGTGTCGACGTTGCCGGGTTAGGGCCGTCCAGGTGAACCACCGTGTCCACCAATGCCAGGTTTCGTGCTGTCCTGCAACGCAGCGTGCCCGACTTCATGGAATGCGCACGAAATGAGACGGTTCGATTCGCTTATCACCCACATGTCGTAGACAATTCTTCGAAATCAGGAATTGATCGATTCACTGATGATCGACCGTGGTCGGATTCCGTGCATTCCGGCCGGGCTTTGTGCGATGTCGGCTGGTTTGTCAGCCTGGCTCGTCGTACGCTGCCGCCCACGACGAGGGGGGCTTGCGATGGCAAGGAAACCGGACGACAAGGTGACCGTGATCGTCATCCCGGCACCGACCGTCAACGGCCCGCTACACATTGGACACCTGTCCGGACCGTTCCTTGCCGCCGACATCGCCGCGCGGGCGGCACGGTCCCGGGGTGAGCCGGTGCTCGCGCTGGCCGGTATCGACGTGCACCCGAACTATGTGCTGACCAAAGCGGAGAACCTCGGCGTCGACGTGTGGGAGATGGTCGGCCGGTTCCGGACGCAGATACTGACCGCATTCGAGTTGGGCCGCATCGGTTACGACACGTTCGTCGACCCCCGGCGTCCGGAGTTCGAGCGCGCCGTCACCGGCATCATCGGCGAGCTGATCGCCAACGGCACGCTGCCGATGCGGGAGGTCACGCTGCACCGGTGCGCGGACTGCCTGCGGACGATGCACCACTCCTATGTCGTCGGCACGTGCGCGAACTGCGGCAGCGGCGCCAACGGACTGTCCTGCGAGGGCTGCGGTTTCTTCACGTCGGCCGCCACCCTCGTCGACGCGAGCTGCGCCCGCTGCGGTGGCCCCCTAGAGTCGATGACGGCCACCGTCCCGTTGCTGTGCCTTGAGAACTACCGCGAGCGACTGCGCGACGAGTGGGTCGGCGCCGACCTGCCAAGCCGGGTGCGAACCGTGGTGGAGCACTACCTGCACGAGCCACTGCCGGACTACCCGGTCGCCTACCCGACCAACTGGGGCATCGAGGGCGACGGCGCCATGGCCGGACTGCGCATCGACTTCGCGGCGGAACTCGGCCTGAGCTACTTCTACGGGCCGGCGCGCGCCGTCGACCCGCAGGCGGACGACCTGGCCGGCTGGGTGTCGGCATGGCAGGGAATAGCCGGCCTGTGGCACTTCAACGGAATCGACAACGCGTTTTACTTCGGTGTCCTGTACCCGGCACTGCTCGCGGCCGCCGGCGTACCGAGACCGACCACACTCGGCGCGACGGTGAACGAGCTGTACCTGTTGCAGGGCCGCAAATTCTCGACCAGCCGCAATCACGCCCTGTGGGCAGACGACTTCCTGGCCAAGGAGGACCCGGAAC
This sequence comes from Pseudonocardiaceae bacterium, assembly GCA_036270375.1. GTDB lineage: Bacteria > Actinomycetota > Actinomycetes > Mycobacteriales > Pseudonocardiaceae > DATEPR01. The sequence continues at coordinate 3,747 of DATBCR010000507.1, forward strand.
TGGTGCGCCTGTACCTGTCCTGGGACCGCCCGGACAGATATGAGAGCGACTTCACCGACGAGGCATACCGAGCATTCTGCGATCACGTCAAACCGCTACTGGACGGGACGGTGCCCACCGCCGGCCCCGCCCTGCCCGCCGCACTGGCAGACGCGGAACTGACCCGCGCCGAACAAGCACTGCGCCTACCCGGTTTCGACTCGGCACTGGCGGTCCGCAACACCCTGGCCGCACTCAGCGCGGGCACCGGCCGCGACTCACCGGCAGTCGCCGCCCTGACCGGTCGACCACCGCGGTGAGCGTCAGCCGGCTGTCGCGCGTAGGCGGCGTAGGGCTTCGTCGGGGCCGATGGCTTGGGTGATGGCGTGTAGGTCGGGGCTGCGGGTGGAACCGGTGAGGGCGACCCGGATGAGTTGGGAGGCTTCGCGGATCGAGCCGGGGTAGGCGTCGGGGTTTTGCTTGTATTCCTTGGCGTTGGCGGCGAAGCCGTGTTTGGCGGCGAGTTCGCGGATCTGGCCGAACCACGCCTGCGGGTCGTCCAGGTGCTGATAGCCTTCGGCGAAGTCGCGGGTGAATGCCGTGGCGATGTCGGGGTCCAGCCCGAGGGCGGCCAGGCGCTCGTCGGCCGGGCCGGACAGTGGCGTGAACAGTTGCGGGAAGAAGAAACCGTACGCGGGTCGGAAATCCGACCACTTGCGTAGGTCCTTGCGGGGGTTGTCGACGCCTTCGCGTTCCACGGCCAGGGCGCGTAGGGCGAGTGCGGGTTCCGCGTCGAGCACGGTGACCAGTTCGGTGTCGTACCGGGTGGCCCATGTGCGGACCGCGTCGAAGACCTGTTGTGTGGTAAGGGTTGCGATGTGGTTGGCGCTGATGTCTGCAAGCTTGGCAAGGTCGACGAGCGGGCCGGCGACGCCACATTGGTCA
>DATBCR010000508.1:0-4696 GCA_036270375.1 Pseudonocardiaceae bacterium
GGAATGGCCACCAGATCGGACAGGCTGGGCAGGACGTCCCGCTCCCACAGCGTGCGGACGGTGCTGGCAAGGGTTTCGCGATTCACGTCTGGCACGGGCCAATCCTGCCATCCGGACAGTCACCGGCACGGTCGTTCGGCGGTCTCGATGTCGTCGCGGAATCGATGTCGTGATACGCCGTGATGAGGATGTGACCAAGCACACCACCCGGCGCGACAGTCGGCGCGAGTGTGTCATGTGGCGGTCACGACCAGCGCGGACAGCGTGTCCGTAGGCCGCCCGACGTTCGGCAGTCCTATCGTTTTCGCAGATCAGGCGGGTTCTGGTGGTCAGAATGCGCACGAGGGCGCTCACCGATGTCGGCCCGGCCATGCCAGGATGGAGGGGTGAACCGTCAGTGTCGACGGTGACCGGACCGCTCCCCGACCGGGGAACGGCGGTGGCTGTCGGCACGGCCGCGTGTGGCCGTCACGAGCGGACCGCGCGGCCTCGCACCCGAGGAGAACGCGCCATGTCGTCCGCAGAGCACTGGACGCCAGAACGACCGGTGGGCACACCGGCCGCCACCGCTGCCACACCGACCACGGAACAGGTGATCGCCGGTTTGCGTGCGACGAGCGAAGGCGGCGCCGATCTGGTGCAACTGCTCACCCCAGAAGGTGAGCGGGTAACGCACCCGGACTTCGACATCGAGGTCGATCCGGAACAACTGCAGGGGCTGTACCGGGACATGGTCCTGGTCCGCCGGGCCGACCGGGAGGCCAACGCCCTGCAACGCCAGGGCCAGCTCGGCATCTGGGTGCCGCTGCTCGGCCAGGAGGCCGCACAGGTCGGCGCGGGCCGCGCGATGCGCCCGCAGGACATGGCCTTCCCCAGCTACCGCGAGCACGGGGTCGCGTGGTGCCGTGGCATCCCGCCGACCGACCTGCTCGGCATCTTCCGCTGTACCGATCACGGCACGTGGGACCCGATCGCCAAGCGCTTCAACCTGTACACGATCGTCATCGGCAACCAGGTGCTCAACGCGGCCGGTTATGCGATGGGGCAACGGTTCGATGGCAAAGTGGGGGACGACGACGGCGAGGCGACGATCGCGTTCTTCGGTGACGGCGCCACCAGCCAGGGCGACGTGCACGAGGGTTTCGTGTGGGCCGCCGTGTACGACGCGCCGCTGGTGCTGTTCTGCCAGAACAACCAGTGGGCCATTTCCGAGCCGACCGAACGCCAGAGCCGCCTGCCGCTCTACCAGCGGGCCCGCGGCTACGGCTTCCCCGGCATCCGGGTGGACGGTAACGACGTGCTCGCGTGCCTCGCGGTCACCCGGTGGGCGCTGGACGAATGCCGGCACGGCAATGGACCGGTGCTGATCGAGGCCTTCACGTACCGGATGGACGCGCACACCACCACCGACGACCCGACCCGCTACCGCCTGTCGGACGAGGTCGAGGCGTGGAAGCTGAAGGACCCGATCGAGCGGGTCCGCGTGCACCTGAGCCGCAACGGGCTCGCGGACCAGTCGTTCTTCGACGAGATCCAGGCCGAGTCCGACCAGCTGGCAACCGAAATGCGCGACTTCTGCGTGAACATGCCGGATCCGCCACCGGACCGGATCTTCAGCAACGTCTACGCCGAACCGAGCCCGGTGCTGGACGCACAGCGCGACGAATTCCTGGCGTACGTAGCAGGTTTCGCGGAAGGTGAGCACTGATGGCTGCTCCCACAATCGGCACGACTGATGCCAAGACTGACGCCCCGCCCGCCGTGCAGACCGTGACCATGGCCAAGGCGCTGAACCAGGGCCTGCGGGCGGCGATGGCTGCCGACCCCAAGGTGCTGATCATGGGGGAGGACGTCGGCAAGCTCGGCGGTGTCTTCCGGATCACCGACGGACTGCAGAAGGACTTCGGCGAACACCGCGTGCTGGACACGCCGCTGGCCGAGTCCGGCATCATCGGCACGGCCGTCGGGTTGGCGATCCGCGGTTTCCGGCCGGTGTGCGAGATCCAGTTCGACGGGTTCATCTTCCCGGCCGTGGACCAGATCGTGTCCCAGCTGGCCAAGCTGCATTACCGCAGCCAGGGCAAGGTGCGGATGCCGATCGTGGTGCGGGTGCCGTTCGGCGGCGGCATCGGGGCGGTGGAGCACCACTCGGAGTCGCCCGAGTCGTACTTCGCGCACACGGCCGGCCTCAAGGTGGTCGCGTGCTCGAACCCGGTGGACGCCTACTGGATGATCCAGCAGGCCGTCGCCAACGACGACCCGGTGCTGTTCTTCGAGCCGAAGGGCCGGTACTACGAGAAGGCCCAGCTCGACACGTCGGTCGCGCCGCCGCCGCTGTTCACGTCGACGGTGTTGCGGACCGGGACCAGTGCGACGCTGGCCAGTTACGGCCCGTCGATCCGGACCTGTCTCGCGGCGGCGAGCGCCGCGGCCGCGGACGGGACCGAGCTGACCGTGATCGACCTGCGCACGCTGTCGCCGCTGGATCTGGCGCCGGTGTTCGAGTCGGTGCGGCGGACCGGACACCTTGTGGTGGTGAGCGAGTCGCCGAGCGAGGCGTCCGTCGCGTCCGAGGTGGTGGCGCGGGTGCAGCAGGAGTGCTTCTACTCCCTTGAGGCGCCGGTGTTGCGGGTGACCGGTTTCGACACCCCGTACCCGCCGACCAAGCTTGAGGACGAGTTCCTGCCGGACCTGGACCGGGTGCTGCACGCCGTCGACCGCTCGCTGGCCTGGTGAGGGGACGACGATGCCGGACTTCAAACAGTTCATGCTGCCGGACACGGCCGAAGGCCTGACGGACGCGGAAATCCTTGGCTGGCACGTGAAGCCGGGGGACGACGTGGTCGTCAACCAGATCATCGTCGAGATCGAGACGGCGAAGGCCGCCGTCGAGCTGCCGTGCCCGTGGGCCGGCCGGGTGACCCAGTTGCTGGTCGAACCCGGGCAGACGGTGGATGTCGGGGCACCGATCATCGTGATCGACGTCGACCCGAACGGCGTCGCCGCGCCGACTACCGCGAACGGTTCGGCGCCAACGGAAAGCGGCGACAAGGACAAGGTCCCGAACCTGGTCGGGTACGGGCCGAAGGCCACGGCGGCCCGTCGTCGGCCACGGGTCGGCGCGGCGGCCGTGCCCCCCGCCGCCGTTGTTCCCCCGCCCGCTCCCGTTGCGCCGGTGGTTGAACCAGTTCCGGTCGCCGCCGCACCGCGCGGTGGTTACGTGCCGCTGGCCAAGCCGCCGGTCCGCAAGCTGGCAAGGGAACTCGGTGTCGACCTGTTCGTGCTGACCGGTTCCGGCCCGTCCGGCGGCATCACGAGGGAGGACGTACACCGCGCCGCGACCGTCGAGCCGACCGCGACACCGTTGACGTCCCCCGAATATGACCCGGCTACCCGGGAACGCCGGGTGGTGGTGAAGGGCGTGCGCCGGGCGACCGCGCAGGCGATGGTGAGCAGCGCGTTCACCGCGCCGCACGTGACGGAGTTCCTGACCGTCGACGTCACGCCGATGATGGAGTTGCGGGCGCGGCTGAAGAACGACCCTCGGTTCGCCGGCATCAGGGTGACACCGCTGGTGTTCGCGGCCAAGGCGGTCTGCCTCGCCGTGCGCAGGACCCCGGACGTGAACGCGACGTGGGACGAGGCGGCCGGCGAGATCGTCTACAAGTCCTATGTCCACCTCGGCATCGCGGCGGCCACCCCGCGCGGGTTGGTGGTACCGAAGGTGCGGGACGCGGAACAGCTGTCCCTGCCGGATCTCGCGGTCGCGCTCGACCGGCTGACCACGGTCGCACGGGACGGCAAGACACCGCCATCGGACATGGTCGGCGGCACGTTCACCATCACGAACGTCGGCGTGTTCGGCGTGGACACCGGAACGCCGATCATCAATCCCGGCGAGTCGGCCATCCTCGCGTTCGGCGCGATCCGGGACATGCCGTGGGTGGTGGACGGCCAGGTGGTGCCGAGGAAGGTGTGCCAGCTGTCGCTGAGTTTCGACCACCGGGTGGTGGACGGCGAACAGGGCTCCCGCTTCCTGGCCGACGTCGGCGCGCTGCTGGCCGACCCGGCGGTCGCGATCACGTACTGAGCCGTTGCCCGTCGTGGGGCTGCTTCGGTTGCCCCACGACGGGTTTCAGGGTTTCAGGCCAGGTTTTCAGGCGACGGTGCCGTTGCCGCGCCGCGCGGCCAGATCCGCCAACAGCGAATCGACGCCGACCACGTCGGGATCCTCACCGCCCAGTCGTGGGTCCACATCGGACGCGTACAGCAGTGGCGTGTTCTGGGCGTCCGCGAAACTGTTGATGATGCCGCGCACGCAACCGGTGGAAACGCCGGCCAGCAGCGCGTTGTCCACCACGTCCCGAATGGTGTGCTCGGCGGCCATCATCTGCGCGAGCGCCGTGTGGTACCGCTGCACGGCGCTGATCAGCGCGTCGGTGTGTGCCAGCAGCACGGTGGGCAGCACAACGGGGCGAAGCTGCTCGTCTCTCACATATCCTGACGCTACCCGGAAAACGGGTTCGGCCGCTGGTCCCGACCACCCGGTTGGACCAGCCGAGACGACGTGACAATCACCACCTGAACCGTTGAAAATTCAATTGGTGGGGATGTCGAACAGGCTGGTGAGGCCGGCCGCGAAACCCAAGTCGCCCTTGATCTTGAGCTTGCCGGTCATGAACAGGACGGCGCCGGA
>DATBCR010000509.1:0-21014 GCA_036270375.1 Pseudonocardiaceae bacterium
TCGAGCGTAGCCGACGTCTGCTGCTGCTGCGGGCGATCGTGGACGAGGTCGCGAAATCACCGGAGACTTCGGCCCCGCTACCGTCGCCGGAGGACGCCTGGGATCTGTTGGCCCGCACGCAACACGTAGCGCCGTCGGTGCTCGATCTCGTGCTCGCGCACCCCTACACCGGTTCCTGGGCCGGCTACACCATGCGGCTCATCAGCAGCCACATCACCGGGGTCGGCCCGTTGTGGGCGCACGTCGGTCACGTACACGCACTCGCCGCGTCGGCCGCGATCCAGGCCGGTATCCGCTTTGATACCACCATTCCGGTGTGGCAGGGTAACGCGATCCTGCCCATGGTGGGAATGGTGCGACTCCCGATCGACGAACCGTGGTCGGTGGCCGAGATACGGGGCCGGCACGGGAATATCGAGATCGACACCGGATCGGTGACGGTCCGTCTGCCGGCCGACCTGACCACGGACGCACCCGGCTGGTGGGCGGTCCGTCGGACCACCCGTCGGACCGGCGGACACGAACTGGCGGTACGACTCGACGACATCGATCCCTACCGCGGCCCGTACGAACCCCTGCCACCGCAACGACTTGACGACACCGACGCCAACGTGTGGCGTGGTCTGCTCGCCGATGCGTGGACGCTCATCCGTCGATGCCGACCAGCCACCGCCGACGCGATGCGGGCCGGTCTCGACTCGATCGTGCCCCGCCCGCCGATGCGCTTCCGTACCGCGAGCGCGTCCAGCGACGACGCCTTCGGCAGCGCCATTGTCGCCCGCCCACCGGACGCCGCGACGCTCGCGGCCATGCTGGTGCACGAATTCCAGCACAATCTGCTCAGCGTGCTGCTGCGGCTGGTCCAGCTGACGGAAGCCGATCCCCGGGAACGCCTCTACGCGCCGTGGCGGAACGATCCGCGCCCGATCGACGGTGTGGTGCAAGGGCTCTACGCGTTCTTCGGCGTGACCGCGTTCTGGCGTGCACTCGCCCGCACGGACCTGTCGGACCGCACGGCGGCGTTCGAATTCACCTACCACCGCGCGATTACGTGGCGAACATTGACAGCGCTCCGCGGGGACGCGGCCATGACCGGCACCGGGCGCCGGTTCCTGGACGGCATCGCGGATGTGCTCGGTCCGTGGCAGGACGAGTCGGTCGCCGCCGACATCGCCGATGCCGCCGCGACCGTCGGCACCGACCACTATCTCGGTTGGCGGATCCGGTACGTCCGGCCGGCGGCAGCCGAGGACCTGGCAGCGGCATGGCTCACCGAAGGGACCCCGAGCGTGCCCGACGGTGACGATGCGCCGACTCCCGTGCCGGACGGGGACTGGTCGCACGCCAGGGCCAACCTGTGCCGATTGCTCATGGCGGCCGGGCCGAACGAGCACGCGTCCCCGCTGACGTCCGTGCCGGACGCGACGCACGCCGACCTCGCGCTGACGACCGGCCGGTTCCTCGACGCGGCACGGGGATACCGCGCCGAACTGACGAAGGACCCGGACCGGCCGGCATCCTGGACCGGCCTGATCCTTGCGCTGTCCGCGATGGGCACGAGCCCTGCCGTGCGAACATTGCTGCGCCGGCCGGAACTGGTCCGCGCGGTGCACCGCGCCATCAGAACCCGTGCCACGCAAGGAATCCCCACACCGGAGGAACTTGCCGACTGGCTCAGTCGGTTCATCCGGTGATCGCGCCAAGCGGTGTCACAACGGCAGTGGGTCGAGGTCGCAGTCGGCCCGGATGCCCTTACCGGCGGCGATGGTCGCGGGATGCTGGTTCCCCAACACCTTCCGGTACCGGGTGAGCACATCCGCGTAGCGACTCTCCGCCTCCTGCCCGCGATTCAGCGTGCGCAGATCCAACACCAGATTCAGACTCGCGGCCAGCGACGTCGGATGGTCGACGCCAAGGGCATTGTTGGACCGTTCGGATGCCTCGATACCCATCGCGACCGCCACCTCGGTATCGCCGAGCGCCGCATGGTCGCTCGCCAGGTTGATGGCGCAGATGATCGAATGCACATGATCGGTCCCGAGCTTCAGACGCAACTGCTCCAACGCCCGCTCGTCCAATTGCTTCGCCCCTGCGGCGTCACCGTGCAACCGCAGCGTCACCGCGAGGTCGATGATGGCACAGTAGGTGTAGGGGTGGTCCTCACCCATGTTGCGGCGATAGCGCTCGACCGCCTCCTCGCCGAGCGCCTTGGCCGAACGCAGGTCACCCGAGTGCCGTAGGTCGATCGAATGGCCGAGGGCGCACGCCATGGCGTTGAAGTTGTCAAGGCCGTAGCGGATGCGGAACCGTTCGAGCACACTGGTCGACAGTTCGAGTGCGCCCTCGTGGTCGCCCGCCTTGCGCCGGGCCACGGCCAGATAAGCGAAGCGCCGCAGGGTATCCGCGTTGTCGTCGCCATGGATCTCCCTGGCCCGCACGGCCAGCCGCTCCTGTTCCTGCCTGGCCCAGATGTAGTCACCGGCCTCCCGGCGGTCCAGGATCCATCCGGCCAGCGCGCTCAGGGTGTCCGGATGGTCCTGGCCGAGAACCTCGGCCAGCCGCTGGTGGGTCTCGTCGTCCAACGCCGCGGCATCCTGGAACCGGCCCACCAGCCGCAGGCTGATGCAGTACCGGCGCGCGGCGGTCAACGCGACCGGATCCTCGGTACCGAACATGGCCTTGGCCCGCTGGTATCCCTCGGCGCCCAACTCGGCCGCACCGGTGAAGTCGCCGGCGGCCCGGCGATCAGCGACGACGGCCAACTGTGCGAGCAGGGTCGCTTCGCTGTTCTCCCCATCGACCTCGCGCCGAATCTCCAGCGTGCGGAGATTCAGCCGGGCCGCGTCGGCGTACCGTCCGACGATCCAGTAGAAGGACCCGAGTCGGCTGGCCACATCCAGGGTCTGCCGGTCGGTCTCGCCGAGCTTTTCCGTCCACGTCTTCAACGTGTCTTCGGCCAGCTTGACGGCCTCGTCGTGGTCACCCCACCGGTAGAGGAAGGCCATCAGGTTGATCACCAGCTGCCGGCCCCACGCGTCGTCGCACTCGACCAGCCGAGCGGCGTACGCGTGCGGCAGCACGTCCCGGTAGCGCTGCCACTGGGCCGGCGACAGCGGGTCGTTCGGATCGAGATTCGCCAGCAACAGGTGCCCGCCGTGCTTCATTTCGGCCTGGTGCTGCGATGACATCCTGTTGCGCAGCACCACTTGGACGAGTCGATGCAGCTGTAGCGTGTCGTTGCGGTGGTCGATCTTCGCCAGGCCGTACCGATTGATGTCCCGGATCGCGAGGCTCAGGCGCATCGGGTCACGCAGCGCCCTGTCCAGCTCGGGCGAGATGGAGATGCCGCGGACTCCGGCGAACAGGTGCCGGGAGATCGGCTCCGGCGAGTAGAACGCACACACCTGGAGCAACTGGTGCGCGGCGGCGCTGCGGTTACCCAACTCGTCGAACGACACGTTCCATGCCGCGGCGACCGACACCTCGTAGCCGGTCGGCGCAGAGGTATCCAGGATCTCGGCGACCTTCTCGTCGAACAGCCGCAGGTATTCCGCTACGGGCATGCCGGTCTCGGCTCGCCACGCGGCCGCCTGCTCGATGGCCAGCGGCAGGTCGCCAAGGGTTTCGGCGAGCCGGTCCGCGTCCTCGTCTGCGATCTCCGGGCCGCGGCGTCGCAGCAGTTCGATACTCTCGGCGCGTTCGAAAGTCGCCACTTCGAGCGGCGTGGCAACGCTCACCCAGTCCGGATTGCGCGACGTGATCAGGATTCCCCCGGGTCCATTGTCGGGAAAGAACGGGCGGACGGTCTCCATGCTGTCCGCGGCGTCGAATACCAGCAGCCACCTGCGCTCCGGTTGCCCACGGCGCAACGCCTCACGGACAGCGGGCACCGCGGTGTTGGCCTCCCCGCTGCCCGGCAACTGGAGTGCCTGCGCGAGTTCGGTGAGACCGGCGCGGATCTGGGTGGCGTGGGATGCCTGGATCCACCACACCACGTCGTAGTCCCGCAAATGTCGATAGATGTACTCGACAGCCGTCTGTGTCTTTCCGATACCGCCCATACCATGCAGAGCCGACGGCAGCATCGCCGTCGTGCCACCGGCGGCGAGACGTTCACCCAGCTGATTGAGCAGTTCCACCCGTCCGGTGAAGTTCGGGTTGCGCGGGGGAATGTTGCCCCAGATCGGTGGGGTGTCGTGCGATGGTCGCTCAAATGTTCGGAAGGACGTCAACGCGCTGACAACCGGGGATGTGCCGCCCGCGGTGCCCGGCACGGCGGTGGACGCGGCCGGCGGCTCGGTGACGGAAATAGCGGGGCGGTGGCTCGCCTCGGTCGCGAAGACCGATTGCTCGGCTGCGTCAGACATGTTGATACTCTTTGGTGTCTCAGGAGCGTGAGCTGCGGGACTGGTGGACACATTCTGAACTGCAAGTGCGTGCGAAAGTCGTCCGGCTCGAGGCAGGTATGGGCCGCTCAACGCATGCATCACTATCCGTTGGATCTCCACGCGTTCCATGGTTTCCGCCGAAATGGGTGGGTCCGGCGTTTCATCGGGCGCCTCGAGTGCTTCGGAGATATAGCCAAAATCACCCGGATGGTCGCCGAATTGTTTGGCGACCATCGTCACGACCCGCTTGGTTTCGGAACGGCGACCTAGTCTGAGCAGCTCCTCACGTACCTCAGGACGGACAGTGAACTGGATCATATCCCATGCGGACTGCGTTCCCGCAACCGGTTCGAATAAACCGCTGGTGAGGGCCTCGGCAAGATGTTCGTTCCCGCTATCTGGAACAAATCGGTCCTGTATGTAGCGAGCAACGGGGACGCTCACCGGAACAGCGGCGAGAAGTGAGGCCAAGCGGGCCGCCGACGGTGAAGCAGTGGACCGAAAGTTCTTCACCTGATCGAATGAGGAGATTGCCCCATTGGTAACGTCATCGAATTCATCGGTGGGTGGCGGCGATTCGCGCACCAACATCACGGTGGCATCAACTTGGTCGTTGGTGTCGCCGACGACCAGGTTTGCCCAGCCGTGCAGCCAGCGCGGCTCCAGTTCGAGGACCGGCACCGGCACGGTGCCGGTCGGGGTGAGCACGGCCGGGTCAGGTTCGAACCATGCATCCGGCAGGTCGAGGGACCACCGGCTGTTCGGCGTCAGCCGGCCGCGGGCGGCGAGGCGGGCCTTGTGCACGGTCAGCCCACACTGCCGCCACAAGCGCTGCGGCAGGAGGTGCACCAGGGCCGTCGGCATCGACTTGCCCCACAACGCGAGCGCCGAGGTGAACGCCGGATCCCGCCAGTTCGTACTGACTCCGTCGGTCACCACGAGCATGACACGTCGCCCACCGGGATCGAGCAGTGTGGCCGGCTCGCGCACCGGAGCCGTCGGTGTGCCGCCGAGCAGAACGGGTACCAGCCCACGGCCGGCGGCTCCGGTGCGGGTGCCGTCGAGCAGGCGACGCTGGATCGTGCGGAACGTGCCGAGCTGGTCGAGCACGGCCTCGAAGGCGCGCACGGACGCGCGCCACAGGCCCATGGACGGGCTGGCATCGACGACGAGCGTCAGGTCGAGCCACCGTTCCGTGGCCGGTTTCGTCTCCGGCAACCACAATCCATCCTGAACCGCGCGTTCCGCGGTCGCGTCCTCGTCCAGTACGACGTTGTCCGCGCGGCGTGACCACGTCTTCCGGTGCAGCGGGCGTAGGGCACGGGCAATGGCGGTGGCACCGGAGAGCATCGGCACGTGGCCGACGACCACCCGGTCCGACGAAGCCGAACTCGTCGGCCCGACACCGGCGGTCCGGGTGTTGACGCTTTCCCGCCGCGGTTCGCCCGCGCCACGCCCGGCAAGGCCGGCTGCGCCAGCGGGCTCGGTGCCGGTGTCGGGCGGCGGCACATGGTCGGGGCTGTGCGGCCGTGGCTGGGCGCGTTCCGGCGTCGACCTGTCCGAGCCGGTCGCTGGGCCCCGGACCGCGGTGAGCCAGACGGCGTCCGCCAGTTCGGACCAGGTCAGTGCGTCGGTGGCGCTGTCGGTGTCTCGGTGCCACCACTGCGGAGGTACCCGTGGCCGGGGTCTGCCGGTACGGTCACGAGTTCGCCACGAGTCACCAGCGGGCTCTGCCACGTCACACCGTGGTCCGCAGGTGCCGCCAGAGCGCGTCCCGGATTCGTGGCCACGACCTGTCCTCCGGGTCGTAGGCGCCTGACGTGGCAAGGAACATCGCGTCGAGCAGCCGGTCGGCGGGGAGTCCGCCGGCGCGTTCGCTCATCCGCACGAACTCCCGCACGAGTTCCAGTCGTTGGTCGTCCGCCATGTCGACCAGGTGGGCGGCGGCCCGTGCGGCCAGTTCGTCGGCGTCCGGTGGGCGCATCTCCAATTGCAGGCAGCGTCGTAGGAAGGCCGGCGGGAAATCGCGCTCGCCATTACTGGTAATTATTATTATCGGAAACGCCCGGCACCGCACCCGGCCGTCGACAATGGTGGCGCGACGATCCGGGTCGTCCGTGAAAACGGTCACCTCTGGCATGTGCTGCCGAACGCGTTCCAGCTCGGGAATCGGGAACGTGGCTTCTTCGAAAATGCCGAGCAGGTCGTTGGGCAGGTCGAACTCACTTTTGTCGAATTCGTCGATCAGCAGTACCCGTGGCAGCTTGCTCGGCAGGAACGCGGTACCGAGTGGGCCGAGCCGCACGAAATCCCCGAGTCGTTCGCCGGGCGCGGACGTGCCGGCGGCGTCAATGCCGTCCGGCCCGGTGTCGTCGGCCGGACGGTGTTGGCCGGACAGCGACCGTATCGACGCATAGCGGGCGGCCGCGGCCTCGGCCCGACCGATCGCGTCGTATTTGTACAATCCGTCCTTCAGCATGGTGTGACTGGTGATGTGCCACTGAACGACACGGCCCAACCGAAGGGATCGTGCGATTCGGAAAGCGAGGCTGGATTTGCCGGCGCCCGGTGGGCCGGTGACGATCAACGGCCGGCGCAGGTACAGTGCGGCGTTGATCATGTCCAACTCTGGTGCGTCCACGGTGGACTCGGCCGCCGAGCGCTCGTGGCCGAGCCGCCGCTCGATCTCGCCGTCGTCCTCAGGGGGCGTGTCGTTCGCCGGCAGCGGGCCGCCGAGGAACTTCCGCCATGGCGGCGGATCCGGCAATACTTCGTCAAGTCGAATGTCGTGCAGGGGATGCCCGTTACCTCGGTAGATCCACCATTCGGGCGCGTCCTGCCGCCCCGGCGCGACCTCGTCAGGAGGCTCGTTCGCGTTCATCCGCTGTGTCCCCCCTTGGTCGCCGAGGACTCGGCGGCTGATCGAGAATCACCAAACGCCGAGGATCGTCCCATAACAGAACCAGGCTGTGTACCGCTTCCGGATCGATCAGCTCATCGAACATGCCACTGAAAGCCGCTTGGCGTGCGACAAGTGTGCGTTGCGGCAAGTCGGCGAGCCCATCGGATTCCGCCAGACGAGTGACAAGCGCACGCAGTGCACGCGAGCCTGGCTCTGCGTCGCGGCCACCTCTACTCCACAATACTACGGGCACCCCGGACCGCAGAGCCACCGTCAGTTCGTCCCGGACCGGCGGATCCGCCGGCGGCGGCTCGCTCAGCGCGATCGCCACCACGCGCTCGTCTTTCAGGGCGGCCTCGACGCGGTAGGGCTTGTCGATCTCGGATTGGCCGACGAAATAGACGCGGGCGTCCTTGGACGACTCGATCAGCGCACGCCAACGGTTGCCCCATACCCGGTGCCAGTATCGGGCACGCATTCGTTCCAGCGACCGTACGACCACGGGATAGTCCAGCGACAATGGTTGTGGATCCCCAGACGCGTGTTCCTTTCGCCATCGTTCGACCGGAACGTGCAGCAGTGACCGGGGCAATAAAAACTCGAGGGCGACCTGTCCCTGATGACCGGACCACGCGACCTCGGCCCCGAGCACCACGTTGTCCACCTCCCGTTCGACGTCCTCGATCAGCACGACCCGGGTTTCACCTCGGGGCGGCGGCCATTCTTCGGGATCGTCCTGGCGCCAATGCGACACCACGCAGCGGTGGTCGGGGTCGGCGCCGTCGTGGTCGATGAGGATCACCAGGTGCAGCCGGACCGCGGCCTCGACGGACGCGGCCTTCGTGGCCCGGATGTCCCGCAGTGCGGTGCTCAGTCGCATGCGTTGTGCCTGGGTGTCGTTCCAGGCGGCCAAGTCCGCGCCGAGTTGGCCGCCGAGTTGGCCGGCGAGCAGCTCCACGAATGTCATCACCGGCGGCACGCCGTCCGGACCGGCGTTGAAGTCCGTGAGGTACTGGACCATCTCCCACGCCGTGGCGTCGTGCTGCACGGGTGGCACGCCGTGGCCGGTGGCGCGAGCGGCCAGCGTCGGCAGTTGCGGCACCGAGACGTCGGTAAGGGGTTCACGCAGCACCTCCAACTCGGCATCCGGCAGCACGGCGAGCACGAGCGACCGCTCGTCGACCGGTGGCGGCTCTGCCGGGCTGAACACCCGTAGCCAGGCCACATCCTTGGTGCGCTTGACAAGTACCGGAATCTGCCGGAAGCCGGCCGGCTCGGTCCCCGGGTCCGGTGCGATGACCTCGTTGAAGAACGGGTCGGACACGATCACCGCGAGCACACCGCGCCTCCGCTGCAGGTCCGTTTTCGCCTCCTCCGCATCGAGAATACGAAATGCGTGGTTGAGCGCGTCGCCGTCCTTTCCGCCGTTACCCTCGCGCACCTCACCCGCGTGCAGCGCGAGCCGCAGCTGGATGGTCGCCTCGGCGACATGGATGGCGTTGTAGCGGCGCAGTCCCACGACCAGTCGTTGCGACAACCCTTCGGCGACCAGCGTGTTCGGACAGCTGGTTGGCGGGAGGATGAGAGCGCCGTCGCCGCGGTTCTCCACCTCGCAGGAATCCCAGCCGATGCCGGCCTCGTCGAAGGCCGTGTGCAGCAGCTCGTAGAGCCCGTTCTGCATCGCCGTGCGGTGCAGCGAGCTTCTGTTCGGGTCGGTGAAGTCGGCCATGTCGACTGCCACGATCGTGCGGTGACTCCCTGGTGGAAACTGCGACACGGGGCACTCCTCCCCCAAGCGGCAAGGACGGCTACCGCAAAGGTACCGGGAACGCCGTCAACTATCGCCGTGTGCGCATACGTCCCTGCCCTGGTCGCGCCCGCTGAGCTGCTGAATGTCGTCTTGTTGTCCGGCAACTGGCCGGTTTCGGCTGCCGGCGGCCCGGACCGCCGGCTCCGCCGGACCACCCGCCGTGCCGCGTTCGGCATCGCTCTACAACAGGCCGGTGGCGAGCACGTATCCGAGGATGAACCCAACGAAAAAGGCGACCACCATTATTTTCGACGCCACGTTCATTGACAACTGGACTCTCACGACCGTCACCCCTCGATCCGCTTGGATGAGAGTCAGCCTGGTCGGAATCCGCTTGGCGCACCACGACAACGGGCTGGTTCGCTATGTGCCACGTGGCATGTTGCCGGCGAACGAGCGCAGTACGTCCGGGCGTGCGATCACGATTCGGCGGCGGGTCGTCACGACGATGCCTCGGTCGCGCAGCAACGCCATGGCTCTGGCGACGCCGCGCAGTGACGCGCCGACGCGGTTGGCGATGTCCTGCTGGCTCAACGGCATCCCCAGATCGGTGCCGGCCGGGTTGGGTGTGCCGTGTTGGCGGGCCATGCGCAGCAGGTAGACCGCGACCCGGCGGCTCACGTCGAGGGTGGTGACGTCGAGGAGGGTGCTTTCGATCTCGCGTAGGCGGATCGACATCTGTTTGATCAGCGCGACGGCTATCGTCGGACGGTGGTGCAGGCATTCGATGAACTGGTGCCGCAGCAGTTGCACCGCTTCGACCGGGGCGAGGGCCTGCACGCTCGCGGTGCGGTCCCAGCCGTGCAGTGCGGCCAGCTCGCCGACCGCGTCGCCGGGGCCGCGTAACGCGATCACGGTTTCCTGGCCGTCCTGGGTGAGGGAGTAGACCCGGACCCAGCCGGACAGCAGCACCAGCACGTGGTCGGTCGGGTCGCCCTGGCGCAGCAGCACGTCTCCCTCGGCGAAATGGCGGCGGACACCAAGGGAGACCAGGTGGTCGGAGTCCGGTGTGCCGAGGTAGCCGAGCAGGGTGCCGTCGACCGGCCGGATGTCCACCGCGCCTCCCCCTTCGCCGCCGGGTTTCCAGTCTTGTCCCCGCGCGGCGCGGTCGTCGATCGGGCGAACGGCTGGCATCCTCGCGGGGTGGCGGGAATAGTGGGCCGCGTGGCGACCGACAAGTCCTGGACCAGCGCCGAGTTGCGCAGCGCGCAGTGGTACGCGGGTGACGACCGCAACGCCTACATTCACCGTGCCTGGATGCGGCGGGGTGTGCCGGCCAGTGCGTTCACCGGGCGGCCGCAGATCGCGATCGCCAATACCGCGTCGGATCTCACGCCCTGCAACGCACATCTGAACGAGGTCGCGGCCGCTGTGCGGGACGGCGTTTACGAAGCGGGCGGTATTCCGCTGAATCTGCCGGTGGTGTCGCTCGGCGAGACGCAGGTTCGGCCGACCGCCATGCTGTGGCGCAACATGGCGGCGATGGCCACCGAGGAGATGTTGCGCGCCAACCCGATCGACGCCGTCGTGTTGCTCGGTGGGTGCGACAAGACGATTCCCTCGCTGTTGATGGCGGCCGCCTCCGTTGATCTGCCGGCTGTCGTCGTGCCTGGTGGTCCGATGCTGACCGGCACGTTTCGCGGGCGGGCGCTGGGGTGTGGGACGGATGTCTGGCGGCTGAGTGAGGAGGTCCGGGCGGGCACGTTGTCGCGGGAGCAGTTCGCCGATTCGGCGTCGGCCATGATTCGCAGCCGGGGGCACTGCAACACGATGGGTACGGCGTCCACGATGGCGTTGGTCGCGGAGGCGCTCGGCGCGGTCGTGCCTGGTGTGGCTGGTACTCCGGCGCCGGACAGCCGGCTGTTGGAGGCCGCGCACGGCAGCGGGCGGCTGGCGGTCGAACTGATCGAGCAGGACCGCCGGTTGAGCACGGTGCTCTCGGCGGGCTCGTTCCACAACGCCATCGTCGCGCTCGCGGCCGTCGGCGGTTCCACGAATGCCGTCGTACACCTGCTCGCCATCGCCGGGCGACTCGGGATTCCGTTGACGCTGGACGATTTCGACCGGATCGGGTCGCACGTGCCGCTGCTGGTCGACCTGCAGCCGGCCGGGCGGTTCCTGATGGAGGACTTCCACCGCGCGGGCGGGCTGCTCCCGGTGCTGCGCGAGGTCCGCGACCTGCTCGATCCGACGGCGTTGACGGTCACCGGGCAACCGCTCGTGGATCACCTCGACGACGCGCGGATCTGGGCGCCGGACGTGATCCGGGAACGCTCGGCACCGCTGCTGGCCGACGCCGGTATCGCCGTGCTGCGCGGCAATCTCGCGCCGGACGGCGCGATCATCAAACCGGCTGCGGCATCACGGGAACTGCTGCGGCACCGGGGGCGGGCGGTGGTGTTCGACAGCGTCGAGGACTTCCACGCCCGGATCGACGACCCGGATCTTGACGTGGATGCCGATTCCGTCCTCGTCCTGCGTGGCTGTGGTCCCAAGGGTTATCCCGGCATGCCGGAGGTGGCGAACCTGCCGCTGCCGACGAAACTGCTCGAACAGGGCGTCCGCGACATGGTGCGGGTCTGTGACGGGCGGATGAGCGGCACCGCCTACGGCACGGTCGTGCTGCACGTGGCCCCCGAAGCGGCGGCGGGCGGGCCGCTTGCGTTGGTGCGTACCGGGGATCACATCGTGCTGGACGTCGAAGCACGTCGGCTGGACGTCGATGTGACGGCCGAAGAACTCGCGTCGCGGGCGCCAAGCCGGGCCGCGATCGACGGGTTCGCCAAACCGCGCCGGGGCTGGGAACGGCTGTATGTCGACCATGTCATGCAGGCCGACACCGGCGCGGATCTGGACTTCCTTGTCGGATCGAGCGGTGCGGGGGTCAGCAGGGAATCGCACTGATTCCGCCGCCACAGTCCGCCGCTTGGTCGAGAAAGGCGGCGGACGGTGGCGGGCGGATCAGTTGGCGAGTACCGCGTTCGGCACGGCCGCCGGTGGTATGTCGTATGCGACGGTGCCGAAGACGGTCTGGGTGAACTCCTTTCCGCTGACCGTCAGGTTGAGGTCGACGTCGATCTCCCAGCGGCCGGCGATCGGATTGGCCTGGACCAGGGACGCGTCCGCGGTGGGCACGGTCGAGCCGGGCAACGTGATCGGCCTTGTCGTCCGGCCGACGACGACACCGTTGGGGTCGATCAGGAAGTACGTGATCCGGTTGTCCTGGCTCGCGTCCGTGGTGTGGAAGTTGACGTCAAGATCGGCCTTTCCCGCTGGTACGTCGATGTTGTACGTGCTGATCTGGCCGACGCCACGGCCGACCGTGCTGGTGATCGTGGTGTCGAACGCGCCGCCGGCGGCCGGGATCAGGGTGCGGCGGACGACCGGCAGCGAGGTCCGGGCGCCGTCGCTCGCGAAGAACTGCACCGACTCCGGGTGGTCGCCGGGCGCCGTCGGCATGACGACCCGCAGCGGCACGCTGACGCTGCTGTGGCCGGGGATCCGTACCGGGAAGGCCGCGAACGAGGTGAAGTAGTGCTGGCCGGTGACCCGGAACGAGATGTTCCCGGTATACGTGCCGGGCACATTCGGTGGGGACTGCAAATGCGCGCGGCCGTTCGCCCACAGGATCTTCGCGGTCCATTTACCCGGCGCCGGGGCGGTGACCTCGACGTGCTGGATGTTGGACACCGAACCGATTCCCCCCGCTTGACTGGAGGGGATACCGAAATCGTAGGAGATCTGGGTGAGTTTGCCGGTCGGGCTGATCAGGGTGTAGGAGAGAATGGTGCCGTTCGTCGGGTCCGGAATGATCATGTCGGCATTGAGCCGGTCGAGTCCGGGTGGCACGGTGAACGTGACCGGTGCGGCCGCCGTCGCGCCGAACGGTGGCACCGGCAGGCTCGGGTCCGGCGCGCTGACGGCCTCGGTGACCGTCTGGCCGATCGGGAAAGCCGAACCGAGCGCCCGGTACGTCCCGAACACCGTGGTCGGCCGGCTGCTGGTGTTGTAGAGGCTGACCGACTGCGAGCTGACGCCCGCGTTCGCGGCAATGTCCAACTGGGACGGTGACGCGACCAGGCCGGCCGACTGCGCGTGACCGTTGTCGGAGATGGTGGTACCGGGCTCCTGCTGCGCCGCCCGCACCGCCGCGTACGTGTCGAGCAGGCCGGCGCCCTGTTCGTCGGCCGGTGCGCCGATGTCCTGCGCCGTGCTGGTGAGGATCTGCTTGATCAGGGCGGGCGTCGGCTTGGTGCCGTTGTGGGTGTCGGCGTACGCCTGGATGACGTCGGCGACCGCGCCGGCCACCAGCGGGCACGATTGGCTCGTGCCGCCGAATGCCTCGGTCTGTGTCGTGGTCGGGCAGTCGGTGCCGGTCGGGCTGCACGCCGCCTCGCCGCTGTAGCCGGGGGCGACCAGGTCGACGACGCGGTTGTTGGGCGCGGTGCCGCCGGAGGACAGCGGGGTGATGTTGTTGTTGGTCCAACTGGTGAAGCCGTACGCCTGGCTGAGCAGGCGCAGCGTGTTCGTGCCACCGACCGCGATGGCCAGCGGGTCGGTCGCCGGTGAGGACACCGTGCCGGACACGCCGCTGTCGCCGGAGGACACCACGACGGTCACGCCGGCCGCGATCGCGGCGTCGTTCGCGGCGTAGAACATGGCGTAACGGCCGGGCTGCTGGCGGAAGCCGAACGACTCGGAGATCACGTCGGCGTGCTCCTGCACGACCGCGTGGTCGATGCCGGCGACGATCTGGGACTCCGGCACGGCCTGGCCCGCGTTGCTCGGCGGGGTGTCGATCATCGAGCTGTCCACCAGCGACGCATCCGGTGCGACGCCCTTGATCCGGAACGTACAGCCGGCGGGGAGACCCGAGAACGGGAGTTCCTTCGAGAAGTCGTAGACCACACGGCCCTGGCCCGCGACTGAGGAGGCGTCACCGTAGAACTCGCCGTCGCTCACGTCCTTGGTGTAGTCGGGGGCGTCGATGACGACGTGTGAGCCGTCGGCGCGGACGAAGTTCGGGTTGCCGGCGAGATCGTTCATGCCCTCTATCGCGACGATGACGCCTTTGCCTGTGGCCACCTGGGAAGCCTGCTGGTGGTCGCCCGGCCGGTCGGTCTCGGTGTGCGTGACCGACAGTGCTTCCGGTTCGAGGAGCGGATCGGCCGGGTTGCTGGGACAGATCTGCTGGCTCAGATGCGACGGCCGTTCCTGCGGCACGTTCGGGGTGGGCTCGACTGTCACCGAGTCGTCCGGCACGACCTCCGCAACGGCCGGGTCGGCGCGCAGCCGGTTGACCTCGGCCGAGGACAGGTGTGCGGCGACCGCGTTGACGCTGACGAGTTGCGTGATGTCGGTGCCACCGTTGGCCTCGATGTCCGACACGATCGAATGCTGATCGGATCGCGTCCTCATGGTGCGTTGGGTGCCCTGTGCTTTCAGTGCCAGATTGCCGTGCTGGTCCTTCAACACGACGATCACCGCACCGCCGGACGCGGCCCCGTCCACGGCGGGGGCCATCGAACCGGGGCCGGCCGCGACCGCCGATCCGTTGCCCAGTGTCACCAGCCCGACCCCCAGTGTCAGCGCGGCGGTGACGGTTAACAGACGATGTCGATTCACTGGACCCTACTTTCATCGTGGCGATATGCCCGAGTAATCAGCTCGGATTCGCCGGGGGCCGGGTGCCACCCGAGAGTTACCGCCGGCTTACGAACAGCGCAATCCGGCAGAAGTATCAACATCAACCAACTAAAGTCGGATGGAATAGGCCAAACAGATCAATCGCACCAACCAGATGTCGCGTCTGTTTACGGACAGTGACAAGGCTCTGTTCGAGGACCACCCCGGGGACCGCGCACGGCTCGAACCGCCCCGCCGGCCGGCCATTGTCCATTATCTGTCAGGTTTTGATCGGCGGCCGATTACTCTGAAAGAGTGATCATTCGTCGGAGCCTGATTACGTATCGTGGCGAGCGCCCAGGTTCTGACCTGCATCGGCAGCAACTTGCAAGATCGTCTAGGCCGTTCGGGGCTGCCGACCACCCGGATGCCTTGCGTCATCACGCGTTGCGATCGGGGTCTCCCTCCCGATACAGCGTTCAACGAGCGCGCGACGGGTGTGCGTCGCACGCCGTCCGGAAAGGGCACAACAATGAGTTGGCAAATCCTGGCCGCGGCCGTGCTGGCCGTTCTGATTCCCGTTGTCGTCATTCGGCTGCGGCACGCCAACCGCACGGTGAACACAATTCTTGCCGAACACCACGAACGCATGGCGAACGACGGGTACCGCCCGGTCCGGCCGGCTCGGCGCGGTGGCCGGCACCGACTGGCCGGCAGCAGGCGGCAGGCCCGCCGCGGCGCCCTGCGGGCCAGCGGTGGCTACGAACTGCACCGACCCATGTCGGCGTGACCTTGACGCGACCCAAGGGTCTTGCGACCTGTGCCCCGCTCGGCCGGGACCCGACGTGGCCTAACGCGGGACCTGACGCGAGGCCAGCGCCTCGACCAGTTTCTCGACCGGCACCTCGGTCGTGACCAGCGTGCGGAGCGTGTCGTAGCCGAGGGCGTGGTTGACGGTGATCATGTAGGTGTTGTCGGCGGCGGTCGTCGTCATGATGCGTTCGACATCGGGCCGCTCGGCCACGAGCCGGCGCATCATGGCCGCCTTCATCGCACGGCCGAGGCCGTGGCCGCGAT
The DNA here is from genome assembly GCA_036270375.1 of Pseudonocardiaceae bacterium. Taxonomy (GTDB): domain Bacteria; phylum Actinomycetota; class Actinomycetes; order Mycobacteriales; family Pseudonocardiaceae; genus DATEPR01. The sequence continues at coordinate 15,803 of DATBCR010000509.1, forward strand.
GCGCCGCCAGCACGGACGTGTCGTTCTGCACCCCGATCTCGGGACTGTGCGGGCGGATGCGCATCGCGGTCACGCCGATGACCCGGCCGTCGGCCGCGTCGATAGCGACCACCACCCGTTCCTCGACCCCGCTGGACGCCAGTTCCCGTTCGCTGGCTCGGATCACCGGCCCGGTCCACCTCGGCACGCGGTAGCTCAGCCGGTTCGCCGGGGCGTCGTGCATGGCGTCCCGTGCAGCCGCGTACGAGTCGAGCAGGTCCGCCGGTGCCGCGCCGGTCCAGCGGGCCAGCCGATAACCGGGCGGCACGGCGACATCCCAGACGTGTACCGGCACCGACCCGACGGTCAGGCGCTGCAGCACGGCACGGGACGTGACCACGAAGCCGAGCCGCTCGGTCCACCGCGCACCCGACCCGTCCTGCGTCATGTGGCTGCCGATCGCCACCCGACACCCGTGCAGCGCCGGCAGCGCGGCGCGCAGCAGTTCGGTGCCGACGCCTCGACCCCGTGACTCGGGGTGCACCACCACCCCGACGATCGCGAGCCCGGCGTTGTCCCCTCCGGGCAGCGACACCTTGGCCGACCCGACAAAGCGGCCCGCCACCCAGTGCCGGCTCACCGCGCCAGGAACCGGTGCATCGCGCAATCGCCCGATCGCGGCCCCGTAGGTCGGCGGTGGATCCCGCGGAAAGTCCACGACGTCCGCCGCCGACCGCAGCGCGTGGTAGTCGGCCAGATCCGGTTCGGACGCACCAGCCGGATCGAACGAACGGATACGCATGACGGCCCCCTTCGAAACGTGTCGGCCTGTTTCGCCACGCGCCACCCACCAGGGCAGTTAATCTACCGGCACGCGTGGCCCCACCAGGAAGGCACGACCATGTCTGTTGGACAGTCGGCGGGCGGTACAGCGACCGGCTCATCGCAATCGAAATACCTCGCGTTGACCGCCATGTTGTTCGCCGTTGCCATGACGTTCATCGACCAGACCATCGTGGCGATCGCGTCACCGAGCATCCAGGCGCAGTTGTCGCTGAGCCGGGCCGGCACGCAGTGGGTCGTGAACGCGTATCTCCTGGCGTTGGCCGCGACGTTCGCACTCGGCGGCCGCCTCGCGGATGTGCTCGGCCCGCGCAAGATGGCGCTGTTCGGGATCGGTGGCTTCGCCGTGTCGTCCGCGCTGTGCGGTGCCACGCCGAAGGGCAGCCTTGCCGAGGCGTGGATCGTGGTTTTCCGTATCACGCAGGGCATGTCGGCCGCAGTGATGATCCCGGCCGCGCTCGCGATCGTGGTGGCCGCGTTCCCGCTGCGCGAACGGGGCCGGGCGCTGGCGATCTTCTTCGCGGTCAGCGGCGGGCTCACCGCGATCGGCCCGATCGCGGGCGGCTACCTCACCGAGTGGACCTGGCGCGCGATCTTCTGGGTCAACCTGCCGGTGGCCGCGGTCGCGCTGGTGCTCACTCTCATGGCCGACATCCCGGCGACCCGGCGGGACGACCGGATCGACTGGCCGGGTGCCGCGCTGGCCGCGGTCGGCATGGGTCTTTCCGTGCTCGGCTTCGAGCAGGCGCCGACGTGGGGCTGGGGATCGCCGGCCACGATCCTGTGCATCGCGGCCGGACTGGTGGCGATCGTAGTGTTCGTGCGGGTGGAGGCCCGGGTGCCGAGCCCCCTGATCCGGATGCGGGTCTTCCGTGACCGTGCGTTCGTGGTGGACAACGCGGTGCTGTTCTTCTCGATGATCGCGTTCGTGCCGGTGTTCTTCTTCGCCAGCGTCTACTCGCAGGTCTCCTTGGGGTACAACGCGAACAAGGCCGGGCTGTATCTGCTGTTGTTCTTCGCGGGCTTCGCGCCGGCCGCGCAGATCGGCGGGCGGATGCTGGACTCCAGCGGCGCGAAACGGCCGATCGTGATCGGTGCGCTGCTGGGCACGGTCGGATTCGCGCTGTGGGCGAGCAAGCTGACCGACCTGAGCCTCGGCGCGCAGTGGCCGTACATCCTCATCTCCGGTGCCGGTATCGGGATGCTGATCGGGCCGGCCAGCACGGACGCCGTGAACCGCGCGATCGGGGCGTCCTACGGCGAGGTCACCGGCATCACCCAGACGATCCGGAACTACGGCTCGACCCTTGGCATCGCGGTCCTCGGCACGGTGCTGACCACCGTGCTCGCCGACCGGCTCACGACGTCGTTCGCCCGTCTCGGGCTGCCCGCCGGTGTCGCGTCGTCGGTCGCGCACGGATCGACACAGGGTGGCGGCGGTTCGTCGTCGCTCGGGTCGGCGCCAGCCGGGCTGCGGCACCAGATCACCGACGCCGTCAGCAGGGACTTCGCCGTGGCCACCCAATATGTGTTGTACGGCATGGCTATCGTGCTGGCCGTCTCGTTCCTCATCGCTCTCGCGCACCCGGGCGGGACGGTGCAGGAGGACGCGCCGGCCGACGACGTCGCCCCCGTTGGCGGTTGACCGACTAGCTGTGTCGTGCGTCACTCTTGCTCGGGTACGGAACTGTTTCGTACCCGAGCCGCGTTGTCCCAGGTGGGTACGAAACGGTTTCGTACTGTCTGGTCGACCGACGGGAGGGGACGACTGTGACGGCAACCGAAGTGCCAGGGACACGAGCCACGCGACGGACCCCGGAACGTCGAGCGGCGATCTGTGACTCGGTCTTCGCACTGCTGGCCGAGGTCGGCTACGACCGGATGACGATGGACGCCGTGGCGGCGCGTGCGCACGTGAGCAAGGCGACCATCTACCGGAACTGGCCGGACAAGCCGGATCTTGTCGCGGACGCGTTGTCCTACCACTTCTCCGACGCGCCCGTACTACCCGACACCGGATCACTGCGGGGCGACCTGCTCGCCGTGCTGACCAGGGCGTGTCAGGCCGGCAACGGCCTTGACGGCGAGGTCATCGTGGGTGTCATGACGGCGGCGGCGCGCAACCCGATGCTCGCCAAGACGATGCACGAAGCCATGTACGAGAAGAAACACGGCATGCACGAAGCGCTGATCGGGCGCGCCGTGCGGCGTGGTGAGGTCCCGCCGGGGACCGATCCGCACCTGTTGCACGAGGTACTGCACTCGATGCTGCTGACGAGGCGGTTGGAGTGTTACCAGCTGGATGATGCGTACGCGCGGCACGTCGTTGATGACGTGTTGATTCCCGTACTTTCCCGTCACGTCATGTGACGGTCATTTCGCACCAACGGCGGTGCGCACCGTTCGGCACAAGCCCGCTTGTTTCACGGAATAACCGTTGAGGGGAAACGCATGTCTGAAAATCTCGCGGTCGAGACACGCCACGTCTCGACCGGCACGACGTCGGCGGCGGGGGGTGTCGACCCGAAACGGTGGCTTGCGCTCGCCATCATCGCGATCGCCCAGCTCATGGTCGTGCTGGACGCCACCGTAGTGAACATCGCGCTGCCGTCCGCGCAGCACGCGCTGCACATCTCCGACGCCAACCGGCAGTGGATCGTCACCGCGTACACGCTGGCATTCGGAGGTCTGCTGCTGCTCGGCGGCCGGGTCGCCGACTACGTCGGCCGCAAGCGGGCATTCCTGATCGGCCTCGTCGGATTCGCGGGTGCGTCCGCCCTCGGTGGCGCGGCGACGAACGCGACCATGCTGTTCGCCGCGCGTGGCCTGCAGGGCGTATTCGGTGCGCTGCTCGCGCCGGCCGCGCTGTCGCTGCTGACGGTGACGTTCACGTCCACACGGGAGCGGGCAAGGGCGTTCGGCGTGTTCGGTGCGATTTCCGGTGGTGGCGCGGCGATCGGCCTGATCTCCGGTGGGCTGCTGACGGAATACCTGAACTGGCGCTGGTGCCTTTTCGTGAACGTGCCGGTCGCGGTGATCGCGTTCGTCGCGGCGCTGCCGATCGTGCGGGAGAGCAAGGCGCACGGCAACACGCGCTACGACATCGGTGGCGCCGTGCTGTCCACGCTCGGGCTGGTGTCGCTGGTCTACGGCTTCACCAAGGCGGCGACCAACGGCTGGAGTTCCGGGACCACACTGCTGTTCCTCGGGCTGGCGCTGGTGCTGCTTGTCGCGTTCGTGGTGCTCGAGACGCGGGTGGCGAACCCGTTGCTGCCGATGCGGGTGCTGCTCGACCGCAACCGAGGCGGGTCGTTCCTGACGTCGATCCTGCTGGGTTCCGGCATGTTGGGCATGTTCCTCTTCATGACGTTCTACCTGCAGCAGACGGTGCACTACTCGGCGCTGCGTGCCGGTATCGCGTACCTGCCGTTCTCCGGCGGGATCATCGTCACGGCAACGGTTACCGCGCAGTTGCTGCCCAAGTTCGGTCCGCGTGTGCTGATGTCGGTCGGCTCGCTGTTCGCGACCGCCGCGATGCTGTGGCTCACCCGGCTCGACCTGACGTCGTCGTACGCGACGGCGATCCTGCCGGCCTTCATCCTGATGAGCGTCGGGATGGGCCTGGTGTTCGTGCCGCTGAGCAACATGGCGCTCAGTGGTGTCGCCAACCACGACGCCGGTGTGGCCAGCGCGCTGGTGAACACGACGCAGCAGGTGGGCGGTTCGCTCGGCACGGCACTGCTCAACACGATCTTCACCACGGCGACCGCCGGTTACCTCACCACGCATGGCATCGCCGGGAACAACCCGGCACACGCGGCGATCCACGGGTACAACGTGGCGTTCATGGTGAGCGCGCTGTTGATGGCGGCCAGTGCGGTGGTGGTGTTCGTGTTCATCCGGAACCGGAACAACTCCACAGTGGACACATCGACGCTGGCCCACGTCGGCTAGTCGGTAACCCCGGAACGCCTGGTGGACGTCGTCCGCCAGGCGTTCCTTCCGTTCGCGGGGTCGTGGTCCACAATCGATGAATGCGTCCCGATCAGGCCGAGCGGCCGACACCGTTGCAGAACCGCGTGACCCCGACCGGCGAGATAGTGGCCGACCCGGGCCGTGGCCTGCTGATGGGCAACCGAGGCTGCCTGCACGGCCAAGGACGCCGGTTGGGCACGTCGCGGTGGCGGTCCGCGATGTGGATCTGCTGCGTACTGAACTGGCGGAACGTCAGGCGTGACGTGATGCCGCCCGGCCGCTGGACAGCCCTGTTCTTCCTGGACGAGGCAACCGCACTGGCGGCCGGGCACCGCCCGTGCGGCTACTGCCGCCGCGCCGACCACCGCTGGTTCGGCGAAAGCTGGCGGATCGGCCACGGCCTCGCGGAACGCCC
>DATBCR010000510.1:0-6664 GCA_036270375.1 Pseudonocardiaceae bacterium
GCAGCCGCCGCCGATAACCGCCCGGTGCCAGACCCGCGATCCGCTCGTCGGCCACCACCATCGGGCCTTGGTCGGTGAACGCGACCACCGGACTGTCCGCCAGCACCAACGCGTCCACCCGGTCCGCGGTCCACCGCAGCACGGCCACCGTGCTCGCCGGCGCGTCGCCGGGTACCAGGCCGAACTCGGTGACAATGGCCACGATCGCGGCCCGCAGCACCGCTCGCAGGTCGCCGTCCGGGCGTGCGGTCAGCTCCCGTGCCATTGCCGTGCACAACTGCTCTGCGTACCAGCCGCCGGACCGCGCACCCGGCCGCAGCGCCGTCGCGCCATCGGCCAGGACGACCGCGTTCGGCAGCAGGACCACCCGGTCCTCACTCGGCCGGTCCCGCCCGTCGATGCCGACGCCGGCCGCCTCGGCAACCGCGATCCTTGGCTCCCCCACGCCCAAGACCCTAGCCCGATGGCCGCCACGTACAGCGGGGCAGGAACAGTTGGATCAACGGCCCGATCGCGACCGCGTACGCCACCGTGCCCACCCCGACCGTGCCGCCGAGGAACCAGCCGATGACCAGCACCGTCACCTCGATCCCGGTGCGCACCAACCGAATCGACCAGCCGCTGCGCGCCGCGATGCCGGTCATCAGCCCGTCCCTAGGCCCCGGTCCGAGCCGGGCGCCCACGTAGATCGCGGTGGCGATGCCGTTGAGTACGACCGCGCCGGCCATCATCGGAATCTGGATCCAGAGCGCCGACTGCTGCGGCACGGTGTACAGCACGGCGTCGATGGACAGCGCGATGAGCCCGATGTTGGCGACCGTGCCGACGCCGGGCCGCTGCCGCAGCGGAATCCAGCCGAGCAGCACGACCAGCCCGATCACGGCGGTGACCGTGCCGAAGTCCAGGCCGAACCGCTTGGTCACGCCCTCGGCCAGCACGTCCCACGGGTCGAGGCCGAGATGCGCGCGCACCAGCAGGGCGTCGCTCACGCCGTACAGCACCAGCCCGGCGGCGAGCTGTGACAGCCGTCGAACCGGACGCACGGACACCGGCACACCGATCAGCGCGGGCCGGGCCGCGGACGTCGCCATGCCGTGCACTCTTGCCGGAATTGGCCTTCACATCGAGGGCCAATCCTGCGAAAGTGGTCTCATGACGTTGTCCGTTGTCCCTGGTGGCCGGGTATCGGCCCGTCGATTGGCCGGCCTGCTCGGCTCATGGCGGGCACCTGGCGGCCGACGCGCCGCCACCGACCTGGCCGGCGGTGTCCGGCTGCTGGCCCAGGAAGGCCACCTGCCGGCCGGCACCCGGCTGCCGGCCGAGCGCGAACTGGCCGACGCGCTCGCGGTCAGCAGGACGCTGGTCACGGCCGCCATGGACCTGTTGCGCACGGACGGCGTCGTGGCCAGCAGGCGCGGCGCGGGCTCCTGGATCACCGCGCCGGACCAGCCGCGCGGCAGCGATCCGGTGGACACGGCGGACCTGATCGACCTGGCGCGGGCATCACCGGAGGCGATCCCGACGCTGGCCGACGCCGTCGCGGTGGCGGCCCAACAACTGCCGGTGCACCTGCGGGGACACGGTTACCACCCGCACGGGCTGCCGGCGCTGCGCGAGCGGATCGCGGCCCGTTTCCGGGCGCGTGGCCTGGCCACCACGGCCGAGCAGATCGTGGTCACGTCGGGCGCGCACAACGCGTTCGTGCTGATCCTGCGCATGTTCGTGCACCCTGGCGACCGCGTGCTGGTGGAGCAGCCGACGTATCCGAACGCACTGGACGCGATCCGGGCCGACAACGCGCTGCCGATCGGCGTCGCGATGACCGAGGACGGCTGGTCGCTGGACGGGATCGAGGCCGCGCTGCGCCAGTCCGCGCCGCGACTTGGGTATTTCGTGCCGGACTTCCACAACCCGACCGGGCACCGCATGACCGACGCCGGCCGCGCCCAGCTCGCCACGGCCCTGCGGCGCACGCGAACCATGGCGGTCGCCGACGAGACCATGGTCGAACTGGCCCTCGACGGTGGTCCGGCGCCCGCGCCGCTGGCCAGTTTCGCGCCGAATCTGGTGTGCACCATCGGGTCGGCGAGCAAGTCGCACTGGGGCGGGCTGCGGATCGGCTGGGTGCGCGCGCCGATGGAACTCGTGGACCGGCTGGTCGCGGTGCGGGCCACGATGGATCTCGGTGCGCCGGTGTTCGAGCAGCTCGTGCTGGCAGAGCTGCTGGCCGACCCGGAGCCGGCGCTGGCGCAGCGGCGTCGTGTCCTGGCCGGGCGTCGGGATCTGTTGATCGCTGCGCTTGCCGAGCACTGTCCACAGTGGATCGTGCGGCGGCCGGCCGGTGGTCTCGTCACGTGGTGCGAGCTGGACGAGCCGGTGGCCACCCGGCTCGCGGTGGCGGCGGAGTCGCAGGGCCTGCGGCTGGTGCCGGGTGCCCGGTTCGGCGTCGACGGCGGCTGGGAACGCTGGCTGCGGGTGCCGTTCACGCTGCCGCCTGCCGTACTCACCGACGCCGTCGCGCGGCTCGGCCGGGTGGCCCGCGCGGTCGGCGGCCGACACATCGCCGACGCCGCGCGGGTACCGGTGGCGTGACTACCTGAAACCGTTGCGGCGCAACGGAAGTTAGGTGTCCCGGTGCCATGGGGGCACACGGCACCGGGACGGGTCCCCGACCTGACCGGGCGCGGTAACAGGCCGGGAGGCATGTGGGTTGGTCACGAATTGCCGGGACGACTACCTGGCGGATCGACGGCGTGGTTCAGCGCGACGCGAGGGCGGGCCGAACGGGCGAAAGTGGGCAGACTTCACCCACGGAGACGGGTTTCAGTCCGGCGACGTGGCCGGCAGACCCTGATCCCGGCCGGCCATCGCGGCCGAACCGTGCGCACGGACACCGGACGCGGCCATACACGGCGCGGCCGGGTCGGACGAGTACGCGCCGGGCACCTGGCGGGCTGGGCCGTGGCAACCGTGGCCGGCACTGACGACGCTGACCGGGACGGCTGGTGCGGGCGCGGGCTGAGGGGCCGGATCGGGCAGCGGAACATTCGGCGAGACGCCGGAACTGTCCGCGTGCACGGTCGGCGTGGCGGGGGAAAGCTGTTGGACGGCAACGGAAGTCACGACGCGGTGCACCACGACCGGCTGTGCTGCCGGCACGACGGGAGCGGCGGCGGGCGCGGGTGGCGCGGCGTGCTCCGTCGGGGCGCGCGTCGGCGCCTTGGCGACCGGCACGGACTGGGTGCCCTTGTCGGCCGGCGGACTGCCGAGAACGCTGGTCGTGGTGTGGTCGACGACAGCGGTGACAGTGCCGAGCACGTCGCCGAGACCGCCGACGACGCCGGTCGTCACGGTGGAAACGGTGGTGGTGACCGAGGTCAACGTGTCGGTGACGGTCGAAACGGTGCCGGTGAGGGTGTTGCCGAGTCCACCAAAGATCGAACCGAGCAGCCCCTGGCCGCCGGAGTCCTGCGGGGCGGCCGGGGTGTTCGGGTTCTCAGCGGCGGCGGCGGTTCCCGCGTTCAGGACGGCACCGAGCAGCCAGCCGCCCACGGTGATACCGGCGGCGGCGAGTAGCCGTACCGCGAAGCGGCGCAGCCGGCTGTCGCCGGGCACCACCCCCGTACCGGCCACCAGAACCTCCACCATCGACCCCTGTTTCGAGCGCGACCCTACAGGCGTATATGTAGCACCGCGAGGGCCATTTGCGCCGGTAAAACGCGTGATCCACCCGTAAGGACGGACGGTGGCGTCCATCTGGCGGATAGCGGGCGGCGCGCGTTGCCGTTCCGGCCAGAAAGAATCCGCATCAATCCACCACAACGGGTGATTTCTCGAATCGGCCCCGGCGGACGTACCGGACGGGCGGCACCGTTGATCCATGGATGTCCAGCACGGCGCGGACGAACCGTTGCGGTTGACCGAACTGCTCGACCGGTTGCGCCCGTACTCGCACGGCCTCGTGCTGCACGACCCGGACGGACCGACGGAAACCCTGGTGCACGCGGGTGAACTGGTCGCGCCGCCGGAATCCGTGGCCGAGGCGACCGAGCGGCTGGGGTCCAGGGTGGACCGTGTGGTGTCCGGGTCGGACGGCGAGCCGGCACGGCTGATCCTGCGGCCGGACGTGCGCCGGCACTGCGTGGAACTGGCCGTGGGCCTGCCTTCCGGGCTCGCCGTCGCGCCGCATCACGTGCATCTCGGCGCACCCGTGATGTTCGGCACACCGGTGATGTTCGGGACCGGTGCGCGGCCCGATGCGGCCGACGTGCCGCCCGCGCCGCCGGACGAACTGTGGCGCCCGGCGGTGACCGTCGCCCTGCTGGACACCGGGTTGGATCCGCATCCGTGGTTCGCCGGGCGGCCGTGGCTGTCCGAATGGGGGTTGTCGCCGGAGGTGTTGGAGCCGGAGTGTGTGCGGGACCGGGATCGGCAGGCCGGGCATGGCACGTTCGTGGCGGGCGTGCTGCTGCGGCACGCACCCGGGGTGACCATCCGGCACCACCGGAGCCTGTCCTCGCTCGGGCTGACCGACGACGTGACCGTCGCGGCCGCGCTGCGGCAGGTGCACCGCGAAGCACACAGGCACGGTGCGCGGCTCGACATCGTCGTGCTGACCGCGGGCTGTCACACCGCGGACGACCGGTGTCCGCCGCTGCTGGCGCGGGAGATCGGTCGGTGTCCGGACACGATCGTGGTGGCGTCCGCGGGCAACAACGGTGGTACCCGGCCGTTCTGGCCGGCCGCGCTGCCGTCGGTGATCGGGGTGGCGGCGGCCGGGCCGGACGGGACGCTGGCGGCGTTCTCCAATCGGGGCGACTGGGTGGACGCGGTGGCACCGGGGGTGGACGTGGTCAGCAGTTACGTGCGGCTGCTGCCACCAAGCGAGGGTGTCGCGCCGGGGACGACGACGCGAGTCTACGGGGCGGCACGGTGGAGCGGCACGTCGTTCGCGGCACCGAGGATCGCGGCGGACTTGGCACGAATGCTGCACGGCGGTGTGTCGGCCGATGCGGCGCGCGCGATGGTGCGGCAACCACTCGTTCGTGCGATTCAGTGATCTTGACGGAGCCGATCTTGCCGTCGCGGCATCGGAGGTCGGTCCGCGAGTAGGCGACCGATCGAGGGGTTTCCGTGTCCGAGCAACAGGTCCTGTCCGCGCGTGAACTGTCCGCGACCGAGTTGGTCGCCAGGGCGGCCGATGCCGATCAGGGCGCGTGGTACGAGTTGGTCCGGCGGTACCGGGCCGTGGTGTGGGCGGTGGCCCGCGAGCACCGGCTGACGGCCAGCGATGCGGCCGACGTGTCGCAGGCTGTGTGGCTGAACCTGGCACAACAGCTCAGCCGGCTGCGCGAACCCGAACGGCTGGCGGGGTGGCTGACGACGACGGCGCGGCGGGAGTCGTTGCGGCTGTTGACGGTTCGACGGCGGGAGGCGCCGCTCGACTGGGTCGAGTCCATTGTGGATGGACCGGAGGCCGGGGCGGTGACGGCGGACCGGGATCGGGCGATCTGGCGGGCGCTGCAGGGGCTGCCGGAGCGATGTCGGGCGTTGCTGCGGTTGATCGCGCACTCGCCGGAACTGACGTACGCACAGGCGGCGCGGGCGCTGGGGATGCGGTTGGGCAGCGTCGGGCCGACGCGGAGCCGGTGTCTTGCGGCGCTGCGCAGGCAGTTGGAGAGCGACGGTTTCGTTGAGGAGGTGGCGCGGTGAACCCGACGGAACTGCGGTTGCTGCGACGGTTGGCGGCGGCATTCGAGCGGTTCGACCCGGTGCCGGCGGGGATCGAGGCGGCGGCAGAGCGGGCCGGGGTGATCGCTGGGACCGCACGGTCGTGGTTGGCGGTCGTGGCGGACGGGTCCGTGGGACACGTGCGGGGTGAAGGCGGCGGGCGGTTGTTGGGGTTCGCGTGGGTCGATGGGCGGGTGGATGTGTATATCGACTCGGGTGCGACGGGGGTTCAGTTGAGTGGCTTGGTCAGTGGCGTTGTGGGCTCTGTGTGGGTGCGGTGGCCTGGTGGCGAGGTGCGCGCGGATGTGGATGAGTTCGGGCGGTTCGTGGTGGTGGGACTGCCGGCGGGACCGCTGAGTTTGGCTGTGCGGGGTGCTGGCGTGGATTCGGTTGGGCCGTGGTTCGTCGCATGAGCGCCGCCGTGATGGACGACCTGGTTGGCCGGCATGCGTTGGTGTTGGCCGATGTCGAGCGTGGTCGGGTGGCGTCGGCGGCCGGTGAGGTCCGGGTGTTGATCGGGCTGGCGAATCGGGCTGGGCTGCGGGAATTGGTGCCTCGGTTGCGGTTGACGATGGCGTGGATCGAGTTGGATCGGGGGCGTTTGGCCGCGTGCGCGCGACAGTTGGCGCGTGCGCGCACATCGTCCTGTGCGGTGGATCTGGCCAAATGTGATTGCCTTGGGGGTTTGCTGCGGTGTGCGTCGGGTGCGCATTCGGCGGCGGTTGACGAGCTTGATCTGGCTATTCCGGTGTTGCGGCGGGTTGGTGAGCGGCGGTGGTTAGCCAATGCGTTGGTCGGGCGTGGCACCGCGCTCGGGTATTTGCATCGGTTGACGGCGGCGGACTCGGATTTCGAGACTGCTGGGCGGTTGTACGGCTCGTTGGGCGAGCGGGTGCGGTCGGCGGCTTGTGTGCACAATCGCGGGTTTGTCGCG
>DATBCR010000511.1:0-9128 GCA_036270375.1 Pseudonocardiaceae bacterium
CACGTGATCTCGGCGAAGAACCAGACTGTCCAGATGAACTCCTGTTCGTACGGCGTCTGCCCGCCGGACCCGCGCGCCTACAACTCGACCGAGTACTGGGCCGAGCGCATGTCCAACGACGGCGAGTTCGTGCACGAGAACCCGAACACCGTAGGCGTGCAGGGCAGCGCCAACGTCTCGCACGGCTGCATCAACCTCAGCCAGGCGAGCGCCATGTGGTTCTTCAACCACCTCGGCATCGGCGACGTGGTCGAGGTGACCAACTCCGGCGGACCGCCACTGCCACTGTGGGACCTGTACGGCGACTGGGAAGTCCCGTGGTCCACCTGGCAGGCGGGCAACGCCTGATCCGTTGAGCGGCCTGTCGAACACCCGCGCACGATCCGGGTGTTCGACAGGTCGCTCAACCGTCCGGATGCCTCGACCCAGCAGGCGTGCCGCACCCGTCGATGGCTCGTCGGTGAGCTACAAGCCCAAGTGGCGGGCGATGAGCATGCGCTGTACTTCGCTGGTGCCCTCGCCGATTTCCAGGATTTTGGCATCACGGTAGAAGCGGCCGACGGGGGTCTCGTTCATGAAGCCGTAGCCGCCGAATATCTGGGTGGCTTCGCGGGCGTTGTCCATGGCCGCGTTCGACGCCACCAGCTTGGCGATGGCGGCTTCCTTCTTGAACGGCTCGCCGCGCAGCATTGTTGCCGCCGCTTGGTAGTACGCCAGTCGGGCCGTGTGTGCCTTTACCTCCATGTCGGCGATCTTGAACTGGATCGCCTGGTATTCGCCGATCTTGTGGCCGAACGCCTCGCGCTCCCGTGCGTACCGCACGCACTCGTCGACGCAGCCCTGCGCGAGGCCGACCGACAGTGCCGCGATGGCCACCCGTCCTTCGTCCAAAATAGACAGGAACTGCGCGTAACCCTTGCCCCGCTCGCCGAGCAGGTTCTCGGCCGGCACTCGACAGTCGGCAAAGGACAGTTCCCGCGTGTCGGACGCGCTCCAGCCGACCTTCGAGTACTTCTTCGACACCGTGAAGCCCGGCGTGCCGGCCGGTACGATGATGGCCGAGATCTCCTTGCCGCCATCGGGTTTGGTGCCGGTGACCGCCGTGACCGTGACCATTGACGTGATGTTCGTGCCGGAGTTGGTGATGAACGCCTTCGTGCCGTTGATCACCCACTCGTCGCCGTCGAGACGCGCGGTTGTCATGGTGGCGCCGGCGTCCGAACCGCCGCCCGGCTCGGTCAGGCCGAACGCGCCGAGCCGTTCGCCCGCCGCCAGCGCCGGCAGCCAGCGCTGCTTCTGTGCCGTTGTACCGACCCGGTACAACGGCATCGCACCGAGCGAAACCCCGGCCTCCAGCGTGACCGCGACCGACGAGTCGACCCGCCCCAACTCCTCCAGCGCAAGGCACAACGCGAAGTAGTCACCGCCCATCCCGCCGTACTCCTCGGCGATGGGCAGGCCGAACAAGCCCATCCGGGCCATGCCGGCGACGATGTCGTACGGGAACTCGCAACGCTCGTAGAACTCGCCGATCACCGGCGCGACCTCGTGCCGCGCGAAGTCTTCGACCGTCTTGCGCAGCGCCTCGTGTTCCTCGTCCAACCTGTTGTCGATCATTGCCGCTCCTCCGGGTTCTCCGGCGTGACTACAGCCAACGGTTGGTCCAACGCGACCTGTTGGCCAGCGTGGACGAACACCTGCGAAACCACCCCATCCACCTGTGCGGTGATGGTGTGCTCCATCTTCATCGCCTCGACCACCAGCAACGGCGTGCCGGCGGTGACGTGCGCCCCCTGCTCGACACGCACCGCGAGCACCGTGCCGGGCATCGGGCTGACCAGCGGGCCGCCCGACGCGGCAGCCGATTCGGCCAGCGGCGCGGCCAGGCGCTCGGTCTCGGTGAGCGCCCATGTCCGCCCGTCGACACCCAGCCACAGCACGGCGCCATCCCGGGCGCAGCCATAGCGACGACTAAAACCGGCATGATCGACAACCAGGCCGGCACCAACCCAACGGGCCGACGCCGACACCGGTTCACCGTCGCCGATGACAACCGAAGCGGCTCCGGCCCGACCACGGAGCCGAACGGAAACCGGTGCGTGGCCGGCAATCCCGATCGACCACGTCGTCCACGCCGACTCGCCGATCCGCCAGCCGCCCGGCAAGGACCACGGGTCACCCGAAGCGGCGGACTCCAACGCCAACGCGCGCTCCATCACGGCCGCCACCAACACATCCGACGGCAGGTCGTCATCGACAAGCTGATCAAGGAAACGCTCGACCAACTCGGTGTCCAACCGCCCGGCCACCACATCCGGATGCGCCAACAGTCGCCGCAGGAACGCCACATTCGTCGTCACGCCGAGCAACAGCGTGTCGGCGAGACCGGCGTTCAACTGCCGCAGTGCATCGGCGCGGGTTCGGCCGTGCGCGATGTACTTGGCCAGCATCGGGTCGTAGTCACTGCTGACCGGCATCCCTTGCGCCAGCGCGGAATCCACCCGCAGCCGGTCGGTCGGCTCGCGCAGCGCGAGCACCCGCCCGCCGGTCGGCAGGAACCCGCGCGCCGGGTCCTCGGCATACACCCGGACCTCGATGGCGTGCCCGTCCGGCGGACCGGGCCGCACGCTCAGCCGCTCGCCCGCCGCCACCCGGATCTGCTGCTCGACCAGGTCGATCCCGGTGACCAACTCGGTGACCGGATGCTCGACCTGCAACCGCGTGTTCATCTCCATGAAGAAGAAATCACCAGGCAGGTCCGAGGACAGGATGAACTCGACCGTGCCGGCACCGGTGTAGCCGACCACCTTCGCCGCATCGACCGCCGCCTGGCCCATCCGCTGCCGGGTGGGTTCGTCCAGGATCGGTGACGGTGCCTCCTCGACGATCTTCTGGTGCCGCCGCTGCAGACTGCACTCGCGCTCGCCGAGATGGATGACCGTGCCGTGGGTGTCGGCGAGCACCTGGATCTCGATGTGCCGAGGACTGGTCACGAACCGCTCGACCAACAGCGTGTCGTCACCGAACGACGACGCCGCCTCCCGCCGCGCGGACGCGATCGCCTCCGCCAGCCCGTCCGCCGTGTCGACCCGACGCATGCCCTTGCCGCCGCCGCCCGCGGATGGCTTGAGCAGCACGGGAAATCCCACGTCGACAGCTGCCGAGGCCAATGCGTCGTCGGACATTCCGGCCTCGGTCCGGCCGGGCACCACCGGCACGCCGGCCGCCGCGACGGTGAGCTTGGCGCGGATCTTGTCGCCCATCGCCTCGATCGCACTTGCCGGTGGCCCAACGAAAACCAGGCCCGCACGCTCGCACGCCACCGCGAAAGCCGCGTTCTCGGACAGAAAACCGTAACCGGGATGCACGGCCCGCGCGCCGGTCCGTTGTGCCGCCTCGATAATGCGCGGTATCGACAGGTAACTGTCGGCGGCCTTCGCCGGCCCGATCCGCACGGCGGTGTCCGCGGCCAGCACGTGGCGCGCGCCGGCATCCGAGTCGCTGTAGACCGCGACCGACCGAATCCCCATACGCCGCAACGTGTTGATCACGCGGACCGCGATCTCACCCCGGTTGGCCACCAGCACGGTGTCGAACACGTCGAACCTCACATCCTGAAGACGCCGTAGCCGACCGGGGCCAGCGGAGCGTTGGCGGCGACGGACAGCGCGAGACCCAGCACCATCCTGGTGTCCTTCGGGTCTATCACGCCGTCGTCCCACAGCCGGGCGGTCGAGTGGTACGGGTTGCCCTGGTCCTCGTACTGCTGCCGGATCGGCTGCTTGAACGCCTCCTCCTCGGCGGCCGGCCACTGTTCGCCGCGCGCCGCGAACTGGTCGGCCCGGACCGTGGCCAGCACGGACGCGGCCTGGTCGCCGCCCATCACGGAAATCCGCGCGTTGGGCCACATCCACAGGAACCGGGGCGAATACGCCCGCCCGCACATGGAGTAGTTGCCGGCGCCGAACGAACCGCCGATGATCACGGTGAACTTGGGCACCCGCGCGCACGCCACCGCGGTGACCATCTTGGCCCCGTGTTTCGCGATACCGCCCGCCTCGTACTCCCGCCCGACCATGAAGCCGGTGATGTTCTGCAGGAACACCAACGGAATCGACCGCCGATCACACAGCTCGATGAAGTGCGCGCCCTTGAGCGCCGACTCGCTGAACAGCACCCCGTTGTTGGCCACGATGCCGACCGGATGACCATGAATGCGCGCGAACCCGGTGACGAGCGTGGCGCCGTAGGAACGCTTGAACTCGGCGAACCGGCTGCCGTCCACCACCCGGGCGATCACCTCGCGCACGTCGTACGGCGTGCGCGGATCCGTCGGCACCACGCCGTACAGGTCGTCCGGGTCGACGGCGGGCTCCTCGGACGGGTGCACCTCCCACGGCCGCGCGGCCCGCGGACCGAGCGTGGACACGATGGTCCGGACGATCCGCAGCGCGTGCGGGTCGTCGTCGGCGAGGTGGTCGGTCACGCCGGACACCCGGCTATGCAGGTCGCCACCGCCCAACTCCTCGGCCGTGACGACCTCGCCGGTCGCGGCCTTCACCAGCGGCGGGCCGCCGAGGAAGATCGTGCCCTGGTTCCGCACGATCACGGCCTCGTCACTCATCGCGGGCACGTAGGCGCCACCCGCGGTGCACGAGCCGAGCACGGCGGCGATCTGCGGTATGCCGAGACCGGACATGGTGGCCTGGTTGTAGAAGATCCGGCCGAAGTGCTCGCGGTCCGGGAAGACGTCGTCCTGGCGCGGCAGGAACGCACCGCCGGAGTCGACGAGGTACACGCACGGCAGCCGGTTGTGCAGCGCGATCTCCTGCGCGCGCAGGTGTTTCTTGACCGTCATCGGGTAGTACGTGCCGCCCTTGACCGTGGCGTCATTGGCGACGACGACGCATTTCCGACCCTCGATCCGGCCGACGCCGGTGATGATGCCGGCGGCCGGGGCCTCGTCGTCGTACATCCCGTCGGCGGCGAGCGCGGACAGTTCGAGGAACGGCGAACCGGGGTCGAGCAGCGCGTCCACCCGGTCCCGCGCGAGCAGCTTGCCCCTGGCCACGTGCCGTTCCCTGGCCCGCTCGGAGCCGCCGCGGGCGGCTTTGGCCAGCTTGGCCCGCAACTCGTCGACGAGCGCGGTGTGCGCCTTGACGTTGCGGGCGTGCGCGTCCGTCGTCGGGTCGGCCGCACTGCGCAGAACGGGCGCGTCCATCGTCCCCTCACCTTGTTAGTGGACGTTAACGTCAACCAGTCGATGTTAGCGTCCACTAACAAGGCTCGCAACACGGCGGATTGCTCAATACGGCGGTGCCCCCGATACGGCGGTGCCCCCGATGACGCCGTTGGCATCGGGGGCACCCCAGCCGTGCGAACCGGCTCAGCCGGTGATCGAGTCCAACACCGGCAGGTAGCCGCCGGAGTAACCGGACGCGAACGGGTGGTACGAGTCGGTGATGTTGGTGAAGTCCGTGCTGTGCAGCCACACCGAGCCGGACGAGCAGATCTCGTGCGCGCTGAACGCGTTGCGCACGTCGCCGAACCGGAAGCCGCCGAACTTGCCGGCCTCGGCGGAGATGACCGTGTCGAGCACGTCCGCGCCACCGTTGATCGCGGTCCGCTTGGTGTTCGAGAGGCCGAAGATGCACGAGCCGGGGATCTGGTAGAAGCGCGGGTAGCCGAGCACGACGACGGACGCGTTCGGCGCGTGCGACCGGATCGCGCTGTACACGTTGCCCAGCAGGCCGGGCAGCGTGTTCCTGGCGAACGTCTCCGCGTTGTTGACCGCGGTCTGGCAACCCGAGTCGCTGCTCAGGATGCAGTTCTCGATCACCGTCGTGAAGCCGGCGTCGTTGCCGCCGATGGTGATGGTGACCAGCGACGTCGACGAGTTCAGGCCGCCGAGCTGGTTGTTGAGCACGTCAGATGTCTTGGCGCCGGAGCACGCGGCGAGGGTGAAGGAACTGGTGCCGTGCGCCGCGGCCCAGAGCCCCGGGTAGCCCTCCGGGCTCCGGTCACAGCTCGTGCCGTCGTTGATGTAGTCGTCCGTGCCGACACCGGACGAATAGGAATCGCCGAGGGCGACGTAGTTGGCCGCGGTCGCCGCGGTTGCCGGGACCACCACTCCGAGCATCGTGGCGACGGTGACTACCGCCGCACCGGCAAGAATTCGTACCAGACGCATGGCACCTCCTTGGGGCCGCAAAAGGTCCATCAATGAATACCAAGTTCCGACGAACTAAAGTAGTAATGCGTTAAGAGTTAACCGAGTTCAGTGAAATGCCCAGTTATTCGTCCACCGCAGGTCGCCGGGCCGTTGCCGGCCAGTCACCTCGCCGCCGGTCGGCAACGGTCCGAACACCACCGGGTCCGCCCGGGTTAACCTGCACTAACCTCGACACGTGCCGTTCTCCCGAGACGATGGCGAGACCAACGGGAAGCCGACCCGCCGCGAGCAGATCCTGGACGCGGCGGCCGAACTGTTCGCCCGGCGCGGGTTCCACGGCGTCAGCATCGACGACATCGGCGCCGCGGTCGGCATCTCGGGTCCCGCGCTGTACCGGCACTTCCGCAGCAAGGACGCGATGCTCGGCGAGATGCTGACGTCGATAAGCGAGTTCCTGCTCGGCGG
Organism: Pseudonocardiaceae bacterium; assembly: GCA_036270375.1. Lineage (GTDB taxonomy): Bacteria > Actinomycetota > Actinomycetes > Mycobacteriales > Pseudonocardiaceae > DATEPR01. Next base: position 6,638 of record DATBCR010000511.1, read on the forward strand.
CGGCCAGCGCACCATGGACACCGACGGCGCGCCGGACCGGGCGCTGCCGGCGCTGATCCGGTTCCACGTCGACTTCGCGCTGGACAACCCGGCGCTGATCACCGTGCAGGAGCGCAGCCTCGGCATCCTCACCGAGCCGGACCGGCGGCGGGTGCGCGCCATGCAGCGGCGATACGTGGAGATCTGGGTGCGCACGATCAAGGCGATGGTGCCCGGGGTGACCGAACCGGGCGCCCGGGCCGCGGCGCACGCGGTGTTCGGCCTGATCAACTCCACCCCGCACAGCGCCTACCTCGACCGGGCGCAGATGGCCGAACTGCTGTACCGGATGGCGCTCGCGGCACTCGTCAGCCCCGGCAGCCTCACCGATCCGGACGCGGCCGACATCGATTCGTCACTCGCCGACTGACGCCGAACCACCCCGTCACACCCCGATGACGCACGCCTACCCGCGGCAAAGTATTGACATCCACTCCCATGTGATAGCTACACTCATTTCAATCCAGCTATCGAACGGGAGCAGCAATCATGAAGACTCCAGGTGCCGGCCGGTGGTGGGCGCTCGGCGCGCTCGCGCTGAGCCTGCTCGCGGTCGGCCTCGACCTGACCGTGCTCAACGTCGCGCTGCCCACCATGGCCGTGTCGCTGCACGCGGACACCGGTGCGCTGCAATGGATCGCGGACGCGTACACGCTCGTGCTGGCCGCGACGCTGCTGCCGGCCGGCAAGCTCGGCGACCGGTTCGGCCGCAAGAAGCTGCTGGTCGGGGCGCTGGTGGTGTTCGGAGCCGCGTCGCTCGGCTGCGCGTACGCGCCGGACACCGGGACGCTGATCGCGGCGCGGGCGGTGCTCGGCCTCGCCGCCGCGTTCCTGATGCCGCTGTCCATGTCGGTGCTTGCGGTGCTGTTCACGCCGGCCGAGCGGCCGAGGGCGATGGCCGTGTGGGCGACCGCGAACTCGATCGGCATCCCGCTCGGCCCGATCCTCGGCGGCTGGCTGCTGGATCACTTCTGGTGGGGCTCGGTGTTCCTGATCAACGTGCCGCTGGTGGCGATCGCGGTGGTGGCGACGGTCGTACTGGTACCGGAGTCGCGCAGCACCACACGGCCGGGGATCGACGTGCTCGGGGTGCTGCTGTCGGGTGTGGGACTCCTCGGTGTCACGTTCGGTCTGATCGAGGCCGGTGAGCGGGGTTGGGGCGACCTGACCGCACTGGGCATGATCGTCGGCGGCGCCGTGCTGATCGCCGTGTTCGTGCGGTGGCAGCGTCGGGCCGCGCGGCCGCTTGCGGATCTCGGGCTGTTCCGGTCGCGGGAGTTCACGTGGGGTGCGGCGCTGACCACCGTGGTCACGTTCACGATGTTCGGCCTGCTGTTCGCGCTGCCGCAGTACTTCCAGGCCGTGGACGGGGCGAACGCGCTGGCCACCGGGCTGCGCCTGCTGCCGATGATCGGCGGGCTGCTGGTCGGGGTGCGGGTGGCGGACCGGCTCGCGCGGACGACGGCACCGAGGACGATCATCGCGATCGGCTACGTCGCCATCGCGGTCGGGCTCGGGATCGGGGCCACCACCGGGGCGCACACCGGGTACGGGTTCATCGCGACCTGGCTGTCGGTGATCGGTTTCGGGTTCGGCTTCGCCATGCCCACCGCGATGGCCGTCGCCATGAGCCCGCTGACGGCCGAGGGCAGCGGTGCCGGATCCGCCCTGCTGATGGCGTTACGGCAGGTCGGCGGCGCGGTGGGGGTCGCGGTGCTGGGCACGGTCGTCAACGGCGGGTACCGGTCGCACCTGGACCTGGCCGGACTGTCCGGCTCGGTGGCCGGCTCGGTGCGGGCCAGTGTGAACGCGGGTGTGCAGGTGGCGCGGGCGCTGCACGCACCGGACCTGCTCGCGTCCGTGCGGTCCGCGTTCACGCACGGTATGGACGGCACACTGTGGGTGTCCTGCGGTGTCGCCGCGGTCGGTGTCGTGCTCGCGATCGTGTTCCTGCCGCGCCGATCTGCGACGATAGGCGGGCACGGGGCAGACCGTGACGACAGGGGCGTCGACGCGGAGCGAACGGAGCGTGAAGTCATTGCCTGACGGTCCACAACCCACAGTTGGGCTGCGGGAACGCAAGAAGGCCAAAACGCGTGCCGCCATCAGGCAGCACGCGATGCGGCTGTTCCAGGAACAGGGATTCGCCGACACCACGGTGGACCAGATCGCGGACGCCGCCGAGGTGTCACCGAGCACGTTCTTCCGCTACTTCCCCACCAAGGAAGACGTCGTCCTCGCCGACGACTACGACGCGCAGATGGTCGAGGCGTTCCGCGCGCAACCGCCCGGCCTGACGCCGATGCAGGCGATCCGGGCCGCCATGCGCGCGGTGTTCGACGGGATGCCCGAGGAGGCCCTGCTGCGCGAGCGGGACCGGATCCGCATGGTCAAGGACGTACCGGAACTCCGTGCGGCGGCGCTGGACGACTACACCCGGTCGATGCGGCTG
>DATBCR010000512.1:0-4471 GCA_036270375.1 Pseudonocardiaceae bacterium
TGAACGCCAACACCACGATCACGATCCCGATGCCCGGCGGCAACAGGTACCACCACGCGCCCGCCGTCACCGCCCCGTTGGTCCACGCCGCGTTCAGCATCGACCCCCACGACACCTGCGTGGGGTCGCCGAGCCCGAGGAACGACAGCGTCGACTCCCCGATGATCGCGCCCGCCACGTTCAGCGTCGTGTTCGCCAGCACCAGCGGCATCACCGCCGGCAGCACGTGCCGCCCGATGACATGCCAATGCCCGCCGCCCAACGCCCGCGCCCGCTCGATGTAGGGGCGGGTCTCCACGGTGAGGGTCTGCGCGCGCACGATCCGCGCGGTCGTCGGCCACGACGTCACCCCGATCGCCAGCACGATCGTGGACAGGCCGCGTTCGAGCACTGTGGACAGTGCGATCGCCAGCACCAGCGACGGCAGAATCAGGAAAAAGTCGGTGCAGCGCATCAGGATCGCGCTGACCCACCGCCCGAAATGCCCGGCGAGCAACCCGACGAGGGTGCCGATCCCCACCGACAGCGCGGCCGCCGCTAACCCGACGAGCAGCGAGATCCGCGCACCCCACCACGTCAGCAGCAGCACCGACCGACCGCTCTCGTCGGTGCCAAGCCAGTAGTGCGTGTCCGGTGCCGCCATCCGCCCGCCGGTCGCCCTTGTCACGTCCAGAACGGCCGGATCGGTGAGCACCGGCGCTAACACGGCCAACACGACGATCACCGCGAGGACCACGAGCCCGACCAGCCCTGCCCGGTCGTGGGCGAACGTACGCGCCGAGGACGCGAGTGCCCGGCGACGGCGCTGCCACGCGATCGCGGTGCCCGCCATCAGGTCCGCACCCTCGGGTCCAACGCCCGGTACAGCAGCTCCGCGACCACGTTCATCACCACGACCGCACCGGCCAGCGTGATGAACACGCCCTGCACCAACGGCAGATCCGGCACCTGCAACGCCTTGAACATCAACTGCCCCAACCCGGGCCACGAGAACACGGCCTCGACGGTGACCGCGCCCGACACGACCAGCCCCAGGTTCAGGAAGATCAGCGTCACGGTGGGCAGCAGCGCGTTGGGCACCGCGTGCCGCCGCCGCACCAGATCCTCCCGCAGTCCCTTGGCCCGCGCGGTCGTGAGGTAGTCGGCGTGGGTTTCCTCGACCAGCGACGACCGCATGATCAGCAGATACTGCGCGTACACCACCGCGATCAACGTCAGGCACGGCAACACGAGGTGATGCGCGGTGTCCACGGCCTGCGGCCAGAACCCGGGCGGCGTGTCCGGTGACGTCATGCCCTCCACCGGGAACAGCCCCGGCACCGGACCCACCCCGACCCCGAACACCATCAGCAGGATCAGCCCGAGCCAGAACTGCGGCACCGACCACAGCGTCAACGCGATCCCAGTCGCCGTGCTGTCGAACACCGAACCCCGCCGCCACCCGGCCCGCGCGCCCAGCCACAGCCCGAGCACCGCCGCGATCACCGTTGCCGTGCCCACCAACAGGACCGTCGGCCACAGCCGCTGCGCGATCAGCGTCCCCACCGGCTGGTTGTAGAGGTACGACGTGCCGAGGTCACCGTGCAGCAGCCCACCCAGATACCGCCCGAACTGCACCACAAGCGACCGGTCGAGGCCAAGGCGTTGGCGCAGCAGCAAGATCTGCGCCGGCGTCGTCGGATGGTCGCGGGTCATGGTCTTCACCGGGTCGCCCGGGATCACCCGGAACAGGAAGAAACCCAGCACCACCACCAGAAGCAGGCTGATCACCGCGCCACCGAGCTTCACCGCGACGAACCGCGCCACACCGGTGGCCGCCGAGTGGTCGGCGGGCGCGTCGGTGACCGGGTGCGCCGACACGATGTCGGTCAACGGTCACTCCCGGTCCGCGGCACCGGTCCGCCTGCGCGCCACCAGGAACGCGCCGAGCCCGCCCAGCACCACGACGGCCACCACGATCCCGATCACCACACCCGTGCTACTGCTGGAACTTGTCGACGCGGACGCAACCGGGGTGGCTGAGTAGTAGCCCCAGTAGCCGTTCTGCGCCATGATCGCGCCACCCGGCTCCGGCTGCACCTCGAACGACGCGAACCGGTCGGACCGGTAGGCCTCAAGCACGTTCGGATACAGCAGCGTCACCTCAGGGACCTGTTGGTAGAACAGGGATTCCAGCTTCTTCACGTCCGTGACCCGCGATGCCGGGTTCAGGTCGGAGAGCTGCCGTGCGTAGAGCGCGTCATAGCTGGGGTCACAGAAGAACGCCTCGGTGTTGCCGCCCTGCCCGGCCGAGTTCGGCCGCTGCCCACAGGTCTGGATGGACAGCACCGCGTCCGGGTCCGGGTCCACGCCCCACCCGGAGAACGCCAGGTCGAAGTCACCGGCGTTGGTGACGTCGTTGAGTTTGTTCGACGACACCAACTGCACGTCCACGCCGATACCCACAGCAGCCAGCCAACTCTTGACGTAGGCGGACATCTGGGCCTGCTCCGGTTTGTCGGTGCGCCCGAACAGCCGCAACCGCAACGGTTTCCCGTCCTTGCCGACCCGCGTGCCGTCGGTACCCTTGCGGTAGCCGGCCGCGTCGAGGGCTTTGTTCGCGGCGGCCGGGTCGAACACGCGGGCCTGCTGAGGGGCCGGATTCCAGTGGTAGGTGGCGAACTTGTCCGGGATGTAGCCGGTGCCGATCTGCGCGTACCCGCCGTACACCTTCTGTACCAGGGTTTTCGGGTCGATGGCCTGCGCGATCGCGGACCGCAGCGCGACGTCCTTCAGGTTCGGGTTGCCGTCGCCGATGGCGGCGCCGGTGTTGGTGGCGGCACCGGAGTTCATCACCAGGTCGATGAACCGGCCGCCGACCGCCTGGTTCGTTGTGATGTCGCGGTGGCCGCGCAGCGCGTCGAACTGGGCCGCGGTCAACCCGTTCACCAGGTCGATATCGCCCTTGATCAGGGCCTGCACCTCTGCGTCGGTGTTGTCGAAGTGCACGAAGTCCAGCTCGTCGATCTTCGGTGCGCCACGCCAGTAGTTCCGGTTCGCGGCCAGCTTCACGAACTGGCCCTCGCGGTAGTCGGTGAGGATGTACGGGCCGCTGCCCACCACCGGATGCCCGGGCGTGGGCAGGTTGGTGTACTTGGCGATGCCGCTGACGCCCGCCCAGATGTGCTTGGGCACGATCGGCACGTCCAACGCCAGCATGGTCGCCTGCGGCTGTTTCGTGGTGATCACGACCGTCGTGTCGTCCGGCGCCGTCACCGAGGCGAAGTTGGCGACGAAGTTGCCGTTCGCGGTGGCCGCGTCCTGGTTGGTCATCATCAGGTTGTAGGTGAACGCCACGTCCCGCGCGGTGATCGGCTGCCCGTCCGACCACTTCGCGCCCGACCGGATGGTGTACGTCCAGGTGCGGCCGTCCGGGGAATTCCGCCAACTCGCCGCGAGGCCCGCGACCGGGTGCTCGTCCTTCGGGTCGTACGTGGTCAGGAACTCGTACATCACCCGGCCGATATCGGTGCCGACGGCGGTCACGGACAGGAACGGGTCCAGCGAGTCGATGTCCTGTGTCAGCCCCACCCGCAACACATGCGCGGCCGCCGTCGCCGGTGTGTCGGCGTGCGCGGCCGGTGTCAGCACAGCCGGTGTCAGCGCGACCGGGCCGAGCATCGCCAGCGCGGCTACGGACAGTGTCAGGCCGAGCCGTGCGAGCAACCTCGCGTACACAGCACACCACCTCGTCACATCGGTTGGTGAATAAGTAACCATCGCGCACAGGAGAAAGTCAACGAAACCCCCAACGGCTGTCCAACGATGGTGCCAAGACGTAACGTAGCCGGAGTGAAGATCATGATCTCGGCGGACATGGAAGGTGCCACCGGTGTCACCTGGACGGCCGATGTCACGCCGGGGACCGAGCAGTGGCAACGGTTCCGCCGCATGTTCACCGCCGACGTGAACGCCTGCGCGCGCGGTCTGCACGCCGGCGGCGCGACCGACGTGCTCGTCAACGAAGCGCACGACAGCCAGCGCAACCTGTTGTTGGAGGACCTCGATCCGGCGGTGCGGATGCTGACCGGCCGGCACAAACCGCTGTCGATGATGCAGGGCATCGACAGCGTGGACGGTGTCGTGTTCCTCGGCTACCACGCCGGGGCCGGCGCGGAAGGCGTGCTCGCGCACACGTATCTGGCGAACTCGATCACCGGTGTGTGGCTCGACGGCGTACCGGCCAGCGAGGGCCGGCTCAACGCCGCACTGGCCGCCGAGCACGGTGTGCCGGTCCTCCTCGTCACTGGCGATGACAAGACCTGCGCCGACGCCGCCGGTTACGCGCCGGACGCGCACCGGGTCGCGGTGAAGGAGTGCGTGAGCCGCTACGCCGCGATCTGCGCGCCACCGCAACGCACCGGCGAGTGGATCACCACCGCCGCGAAGGCCGCGATGAGCCTCGCCGGCCCGGTGGCGGCAACCGTTGCGC
>DATBCR010000513.1:0-9474 GCA_036270375.1 Pseudonocardiaceae bacterium
CCGCGCGCTCGCGACCGAGCCGAAGCTGCTGTGCCTCGACGAGCCCGCCGCCGGCTTCAACCCCGCCGAGAAGGAAGAACTCATGGGGTTGATCCGGAAGATCCGCGACGACGGGTACACGGTCCTGCTCATCGAGCACGACATGCGGCTGGTCATGGGGGTGACCGACAGGATCGTGGTGCTGGAGTTCGGCAAGAAGATCGCGGACGGCCGGCCGGCGGAGATCCGGGAGAACCCGGCCGTGATCGCCGCCTACCTGGGGGTGCCAGACGATGGCGTTGCTTGAGTTGGCCGACGTGTCCGTCCACTACGGACGGATCGGCGCCCTGTCCGGTATCTCGCTGACCGTCGAGGCGGGCGAGATCGTGAGCCTGATCGGCGCGAACGGTGCCGGCAAGACCACCACGATGCGCGCGATCTCCGGCATCCGCCCGCTGTCCTCCGGCCGAATCCACTTCGACGGCGACGACATCTCACGGCTGCGCGCCGACCTGCGCGTGGTGCGCGGGATCTGCCAGGCCCCGGAGGGTCGCGGCGTGTTCCCCGGCATGACCGTCATGGAGAACCTGGACATGGGCGCCTACGCCCGCAAGGACCGCAGGAAGCTGACCGCGGACTACGAGCGAGTGTTCGAGCTGTTCCCGAGGCTCGCCGAGCGGCGCAAGCAGACCGGCGGGACCATGTCCGGCGGCGAGCAGCAGATGCTGGCCATCGCGCGGGCGCTGATGTCCAAGCCGAGGCTGCTGCTGCTGGACGAGCCGTCGATGGGGCTGGCGCCGCAGTTCATCCAGCAGATCTTCCGGATCATCAGCGAGATCAACCAGCAGGGCACCACGATCCTGCTGGTCGAGCAGAACGCGCAGCAGGCGCTGTCCAGGGCGCACCGCGCCTACGTGTTGGAGACCGGGTCGATCGTGAAGTCCGGGACGGGCGCGGAGATGCTGGCGGATCCGTCGATCAAGGAGTCGTATCTGGGCGTGGCCTGACCAGTTCCAGGCCGCCGGGCGGCGCGTCCCTGATGATGCAGGTCAGCCGGGCCGTGCAGATCCGGCGGCCCTGCTCGTCGGTGACGACCGTCTCCCACGTGCACAGTGTGTTGCCGACGTGCAGGGGAGTGCACACCCCGGTGAGGTGGCCGGTGCGGGCCGCCCGGTGGTGCGTGCAGGACAGTTCGACGCCCATCGCGACCCGGTCCGGCCCGGCGTGCAGCGCGGAACCGATCGAGCCGAGGGCCTCGGCCATCGCGGCGTTGGCGCCACCGTGCAGCAGGCCGTACGGCTGCCGGTTGCCGTCGACGGGGATCGTGCCGACGATCCGCTCCGGGCCGATCTCGACCAGCCGCAGGCCCATCCGGCTGTTGAACTCGCCGAGCATCCGGTTGGCCGCGTCCAGCGTGAATCCGGCGGGCGGCGCACCGCCCGACTCGTCGTCCGTTGCCGTCACCGCCGCCTCCTGCGATCGTCCGATCGGGGTTGGACCGACAGCCCGGACCAGCGCTGTCATGGTGTCACCCTAGACTCGCCGCGTGCCCGCCAAGTCCGAGATCCGCGCCACACCCGCGAGCGACACCCCCCGGTTGCTGCTGCTCGACGGCCACTCCCTGGCCTATCGGGCGTTCTTCGCGCTGCCAGCGGAGAACTTCCGCACCCAGACCGGGCTGACCACCAACGCCGTGTACGGGTTCACGTCGATGTTGATCAACCTGCTGCGCGACGAGCAGCCGACCCACATCGGGGTCGCGTTCGACCTGTCGCGGCAGACGTTCCGGCGCGAGGCGTACCCGGAGTACAAGGCCACCCGCAGCACGACGCCGAGCGAGTTCTCGGGCCAGGTCGAGCTGATCCAGGAAGTGCTTGCCGCACTGGGCATCCCATCGCTGACGAAGGACAACTTCGAGGCCGACGACCTGATCGCCACGCTCACGACGCAGGCCACCGGCGACGGCTACCAGGTGCTCATCTGCACCGGCGACCGGGACGCCCTACAACTCGTCTCCGACCAGGTCACCGTGCTGTACCCGCGCAAGGGCGTGTCCGACCTGACCAGGTTCACCCCCGCTGCGGTGCAGGAGAAGTACGGCCTCACCCCTCGGCAGTACCCAGACTTCGCCGCGCTGCGCGGCGACCCGTCCGACAACCTGCCAGGCATCCCCGGCGTCGGCGAGAAGACCGCGGCCAAGTGGATCCGCGACTTCGGCTCGCTCGGCGACCTGATCGACCGGGTGGACGAGGTCCGAGGCAAGACCGGCGACGCGCTGCGCGAGAGCCTGGCCGCCGTGCAGCTCAACCGACAGCTCACCGAACTGGTCCGGGACGTCGAGATCGGCGTCGGACCGGCCGAGCTGGAACTGCGCGCGTGGGACCGCGAGGCGCTGCACAAGCTGTTCGACGACCTGGAGTTCCGGGTGCTGCGCGACCGGCTGTTCGCCACGCTGTCGTCGGCCGAACCCGAGGCCGAGGAAGGCTTCCAGGTTCGAGGCGGCCCGATCGCACCCGGCACGCTTGCCGACTGGCTGACGACCCACGCAGGTCCCGGCCGCCGGGTCGGGCTCGCGGTCCGGGCCACCTGGGCGGCCGGCTCGGGTGACGTGCGCGGCATCGCACTGGCCGCGGCGGACGGCGACGGCGGCGCGGTGGACGTGCAGACGCTCACCGAGGCCGACGAGCGGGCGCTGGCGGCCTGGCTGGCCGATCCGACCGTGTTCAAGGCCGGTCACGACATGAAGGGCACGCTGCACGCGCTGCGCGGCCACGGCTGGCAGCTGGGCGGCCTGACCAGCGACACGGCGCTGGCCGCCTACCTGGCCCGGCCCGGCCAGCGGTCGTTCGAGCTGGACGATCTCGCGCTGCGCTACCTGCACCGCGCACTGCGCCCTGACGAGCCGGACGACGGCCAACTCTCCCTGCTCAGCAGCGAAGAAGAAGACGCGGAACGGTTGGCACGGCAGGAGATTCTGCGCGCGCGGGCGGTCGCCGAACTGGCCGACGCGCTGGACGCCGAACTGGCCAAGCTCGGCGGCGCCACCCTGCTCAGCGACCTGGAACTGCCGCTGCTGCACGTGCTGGCCGCCTTGGAGGCGGTCGGCATCGCGATGGACACCGAGCAGTTGGCTGCGCTGGAGGCGCAGTTCGCCGCCGGCGTGAAACAGGCCGCGCAGGATGCGTACTCGGTGATCGGCAAGGAGATCAACCTCGGCTCGCCCAAGCAGCTGCAGGTGGTGCTGTTCGACGAGCTGAACATGCCGAAGACCAAGCGCACCAAGACCGGCTACACCACCGACGCGGACGCGCTGCAGAGCCTGTTCGAGGCCACCGAACACCCGTTCCTGCAACACCTGTTGGCGCACCGCGACGTCACCCGCCTGAAGACGACGGTCGACGGCCTGCTCAAGTCCGTCGGCGATGACGGCCGCATCCACACCACGTTCAACCAGACCATCGCCGCCACCGGCCGGCTGTCCTCGACCGAGCCGAACCTGCAGAACATCCCGGTGCGCACCGAGGAGGGCCGCCGCATCCGGCGCACCTTCATCGTCGGCGCGGGCTACGCCGAGCTGATGACCGCGGACTACAGCCAGATCGAGATGCGGATCATGGCCCACCTGTCCGGTGACGCGGCGCTGATCGAGGCGTTCCAGTCCGGCTTCGACTTCCACGCCGCGACCGCGGCGCGGGTGTTCGGCGTCGGCCCGGACGAGGTCAGCGGCGCGCAGCGGGCGAAGGTCAAGGCGATGAACTACGGCCTCGCGTACGGCCTGTCCGCGTTCGGCCTTTCGCAGCAGTTGCGGATCGCCACCGAGGAGGCCCGCACACTGATGGATGAATATTTCGCTCGATTCGGTGGCATCCGCGACTATTTGCACTCGGTGGTGGAGCAGGCCCGCAAGGACGGCTACACGCAGACCATCCTCGGCCGCCGCCGCTACCTGCCGGACCTGAACAGCGACAACCGGCAGCATCGCGAGATGGCCGAGCGGATGGCGTTGAACGCGCCGATCCAGGGTAGTGCCGCGGACATCATCAAGGTCGCCATGCTCGGCGTGCACGGCGCGCTGGCCACGTCCGACCTGCGCAGCCGCACACTGTTGCAGGTGCACGACGAACTCGTGCTCGAAGTGGCCGACGGCGAGCACGCGGCGGTCGAGGCGCTGGTCCGCGAGCACATGGGCAGCGCGTACCAGCTCCAGGTGCCGTTGGAAGTTTCGGTCGGATTCGGCCGTTCGTGGGACGACGCGGCGCACTGAAACCATCGTCCATCGTGGACATACCAACTCGTCCACGATGGACGGTGACGGTTGGTGTCGCGCACGGTGACCAGGCAGCTACGGCGGAAAGTGTTGTGGAACGGCAACATCAACCGCTCGCTCTGAACCTTCTTAACCGATCATGATCGTATCGTGCGCTGGTCGTGGCGGGTCTACCGTAGGTAGACGGCCGCGATTCCGGCGCTGCTCGCCGATCCGGGCGGCGAGCGGTCGACCATTGTCCGTTGCCCGGCCAGCGGCAGGCAGGTTGACGCCTGGCTGGCCGGTCCGTTCCGCCGCCGCGGCCGGGTCACCGCGGTCGATCCTGGAGGTGCCGTCATCCCCGCCAGCGGAGGAGTAACAGCGAGCGAACCGGCTAAACAGAACGGGACAACGGCATTCCGCCGACGCCGTGACGGCACCACCACCCGGCACGCCCTGGTGATCGGCGGTACCGGCATGCTGGCCGCCTGCACATCCGCACTGGTCGCGGACGGCTGGCACGTCGTGTTGCCGAGCCGCCGCTACGCGCCGATCCCGACCACCGCCGGCATGTCGTCAAGCGGCGGCCGCGCGCTGTGGGTGGCCGCGGACTGGTCCGACCCGGCCGGCCTGGCCGAACGGGCCCGGCGGGCACTCGGCGGCCCGGTGGAACTGCTGGTCGCGTGGGTACACCGGGAGCACAGGGCGGACGTGCTGCACGCGGTCGCGCCACTGCTCGCGAAGAACGCGCCGATCGTCGAGGTACACGGCAGCGCGGCCGCGGTACTCGTGGACGGCTACCCGGAGCCGGTGCTGCCGGACCACCCGACGCAGCAGGTGGTGCTCGGCTTCGTACCGGTTGGACGCACCAGTCGTCGCCTGTCCCACGAGGAGATCTCCGACGGCGTACTGGCTGCCGTGCAGCGAGCGCTCGCCGACAAGCCACCGGCCGTCCACCAGGTGGGCGAACCACGCCCCTGGTCAACGCAGGCCTGACACCGTTCCCCAGCACCGCTACCGCATGGTCGACGGCGGGTCGGTGGCGGACCGCGTGGTGTGCCGGAATCGGCGGTGGCAGCGGGGATCAGCGTCGGCGCAGGGCTTGGCGTGCCATGGTGGTGAGGCGTCGTTTGTCCTGCGCTGCTTGGTCGGCGACCGTCGCCCGCAGGTCGATGGCGGATCGCGCGGTCCTGCCCGAGCTGACCGCGTCGCCGTAGCGCCAGCCGGCCGCGGCGCAGAACCGTTGCAGGTCGCGGTCGTCGAAACCGGTGGTGGGTAGGCGGGCCAGTAGCGCCTGGTCGTCGTCCACCAGTAGTACCGACTTCGGGGCGGTCAGCCGGATCAGCGCGGCCGTCGTCGACGGCAGGCCGTGTCGCAGGCCGGCCGCGTCCACGAGGGCCGGGCCGCGTTCGTCCAGGATCAGGCCGCCGTTGTGCCACCAGCCGGCGGTCGGGCGTGGGCCGTCGGTGGCCAGCCAGCGGTCCACCCGGCCGGACAGGCCGCGTGGCGCGGTGTCGTCGGCCTGGTGCGGCCGGACCCACAGCTGGGCCGGGCCGAGGGCGAGCCGCTCCGGCGTGTACTGCCGTTCCTCTTCACCCCTGCGGTTCGCGCGCAGCCACGCCCATCCGATGCCCATCGGCACGGACGCGACGAAGTCGCCGCAGGCCAGGACGACCAACAGCCACACCCACCCGACGCCGGCCAGCGCGAGCATGGCGTCTGTGGTCACCACGACGACCGCCAGCAGACCCGCCCACCCCATCAGCCGCTGCGGCGACCTCGGCGGACGCCTGCGCATCCACTCGACCAGCACCGGCAGCACGACCACGAGCGCCACACCGGCGATCACCCATGGCCAACCATCCGGCCGCATCAGCGGTCCCCCTCCCACGCCAACCGCAACGGCGGAACCCGACACGTCCACGACACCCGACACATCCACGACATCTCAGCGCAGCGCACCCGCCGGTCGCGCCTCCCAGATCGTCCACAGTGGACGATATCCCTGCCGTGGCCAGAACACCGAGGACAGCGGGTTGGGCGGGTTGTAGTAAAGATAGGTCCCCGCCACACCCGTCCGGTACAGCTCCCGGTGAACCAGGGACATCAGCGCCTGCCCCACCCCACCGCCCCGCGCTCCCGGCAGCACCGACACCGTGTTCACGTAACCCCACCGCCCGGTCGGCACCGGGAACCGGTGGCGGGCACCCGGATTCGAGTCGGTCACCCAGCACTCGGCCAGTCCGACCGGGACACCGTGCCGCTCCACCAGCCACACCAGGTCGCCGTTGCCGATCCGGTAGTGCAGGGCGGCACGTTTGATGTCCTCGGCGTCCGGCCGGATGATCGTGCTGCCCACCATGGCCGAGTACGTCATCTCGGCCAGCGCGATCCGGACGGCGGCGTCGATGTCCCGGATGTCGGCCCTGCGGATCGCGAGGCCGGGCGGTGTCGGCGAGCCCGTGAGGTCCGCACCGACCGCCGGCCACCGCGACTGACGGACCGCAAGCACGGACAGCGGCACGAGGCCGTGCGCCAGCAGCGCGCTGCTGCCCGCAACGTCCCGGCTCGGCCATGTCACCACGCACGACGAGTCGTCGTCCGGCCGGCCGACCCGGTCCATCAGTCGCCGCCATGCCGCCATCAGCGCGTGCAGTCCGGCGCCTGGCTCGTCGCCGACCAGCGGGAACATCTCCCAGTCGTCCCGCGCGGACCACAGGCTGGTCGGCGCGCCCGGCCCGTGCACGGTGCGCGTCAGCACACCGGCCACCCGCTGGCCGCCGGGCAGTGCCGCGGTGAGCGACTGGCCGTCCGGCTCGGCGGCGGTCGAGAGCAGCAGCGGGTCCAGTCGGGCGAACCGGGCGGCCTGCGCCTCCCGGAGGCTGCCGACGGCCGTCATCTGATCAGCCCCGCTCGCAGCAGAAGATCGCGGTACCGGGGAAAAGTCGACCGCGCAGAGGACTCCACTGGCCCCACTCCCTGACGTGTCCGTCCGGCCATTCCGGCTCGATCAGGTCGGTCAGCGCCATGCCGGCCGCCCTGATCTGGCGGACGAAGTCACCGACCGTGCGATGGTGTTCGACGTACGTGGCCCGCCCGTCCTCGTCCACCTCCAGATACGGCGTGCGGTCGAAATAGGACTGCGCGACGGTCAGGCCGCCCGCGCTCGGGTCGTCCGGGAAAATCCACCGTATCGGGTGAGTTACCGCGAAAACCCAGCGTCCACCCGGTCGCAACACTCGCGCAACCTCGTTCAGCACGGCACCGGAGTCCGCCACGAACGGAATCGCGCCGAACGCCGAGCACGCCGCGTCGAAACTGCCGGTCGCGAACGGCAGCTCGTCCGCGCTGGCCTGCACGAGCGGCACGTGGATGCCGGTGGCCTTGTTGCCGTCGCGCGCGTGCCCGAGCATGCCGCCGGACAGGTCGACGCCGACCGCGTGCGCACCCTGACCGGCCAGCCAGCGCGCGCTCGCCGCAGACCCGCAGCCGACTTCGAGCACCCGCCGGCCGGCGATGTCGCCGAGCAGTCGTACGTCCGCCTCGCGCACACCCTCCGGGCACCACATGAAGTCCGCGACACCGAGGAAGTCGCCGTGCTCGGCCTGGTAGTCGTCGGCGTCCGCGTCCCACCACGCCCGGCTGGCCACCCGCGACTCGGCCGGGTCGACCGGGCGTTTGGCGACGCCGACGGTGCCGAGCGCGTGCTCGGCGCTGACATGCCGGTCCACCTCGGTGGCCGGTGTCCTCGGCGGATTCGGTTCCAATTCGATTTCGGTTGATTCAGGCACGCTCGGTTCCGATTCGGTCACGGACTGCTCCTGAAGAATCGGTTCCAGCGACGATCTTGGCTGTGTCGGGCGGCGGTTCGGCGATGTGTTGTCCTGGTGTGTCTCGGTGCCATCTCGTTGTTGTCTCGGATTGCCCTCGGTCGCACACCGCAGATCGTGCCAGTCCGTCATGACCGGTCCGCGCCGGATCGCTGAGTTTGCCGGTACATGCCAAAATCGCGTACGATACCGCCCGCGCAGTGGGTCATTACTGCCTGCGGTTCCGCACGTCGGGAATCGGGCCGCCTCCGTCGCTGTTGAGCTTCATGGCACCGATGGTTGAGCTGTCCCTCCGTGGGCTATCCACCGCACGGCGCCACCGTTCAAGCCAGCCCACCCACAACACCACCGTCCGGAGCAACCCACCTAATGTCCACCGACACCACCACTGTCCCGGCCCCCAAGGCCGCGACGCAGCAAGTCGCGATCAATGACATCGGGACGGCAGAGGACTTCCTCGCCGCCGTCGACAAGACCATCAAGTACTTCAACGATGGTGACATCGTCGAGGGCACCATCGTCAAGGTCGACCGGGACGAAGTTCTGCTCGACATCGGCTACAAGACCGAGGGCGTCATCCCCTCGCGTGAGCTGTCGATCAAGCACGATGTCGACCCGTCCGAGGTGGTCAGCGTCGGTGATGAGGTCGAGGCCCTGGTTCTCCAGAAGGAGGACAAGGAAGGCCGGCTGATCCTCTCCAAGAAGCGCGCGCAGTACGAGCGCGCGTGGGGCACCATCGAGGCCCTGAAGGAGAAGGACGAGCCGGTCAAGGGCACCGTGATCGAGGTGGTCAAGGGTGGTCTGATCCTGGACATCGGCCTGCGCGGCTTCCTGCCGGCGTCGCTGGTGGAGATGCGCCGGGTGCGCGACCTGCAGCCATACGTCGGCCGTGAGCTCGAAGCGAAGATCATCGAGCTGGACAAGAACCGCAACAACGTGGTCCTGTCCCGGCGCGCGTGGTTGGAGCAGACCCAGTCCGAGGTCCGCAGCGAGTTCCTCAACCAGCTGCAGAAGGGCCAGGTCCGCAAGGGCGTCGTGTCCTCGATCGTCAACTTCGGCGCGTTCGTCGACCTCGGTGGCGTGGACGGTCTCGTGCACGTGTCCGAGCTGTCCTGGAAGCACATCGATCACCCGAACGAGGTGGTCGAGGTCGGCCAGGAGGTCACCGTCGAGGTGCTCGACGTGGACATGGAGCGTGAGCGCGTGTCGCTGTCGCTCAAGGCGACTCAGGAAGACCCGTGGCGCCAGTTCGCCCGTACCCACGCGATCGGCCAGATCGTGCCGGGCAAGGTCACCAAGCTGGTGCCGTTCGGCGCGTTCGTCCGGGTGGACGAGGGTATCGAGGGCCTTGTGCACATCTCCGAGTTGGCCGAGCGCCACGTGGAGATCCCGGAGCAGGTCGTGCAGGTCAACGACGAT
>DATBCR010000514.1:0-2166 GCA_036270375.1 Pseudonocardiaceae bacterium
CGTCGGCCCCGGTGTCATGCTCGGCTACGCGACCTGCCGGGCGGACCTGAGCCGGGGCAGCCGACGGCGGTGGTCAGCGGCGGCGACGACGTCGTGTGCCTGTTCGGCGCGGGTGATCCCGCCGTCCACGAGGCTCAGCGCCGGCAGTTGGTCGAGTCGCTCGGGGTGCCGAACCGACACGTGGAGTTCCAGGCCGTGGACCAGCTTCCTCGTACGCCGGGCGGAAAGGTCGACTACCGGGGGCTGGTGGCCGCCGCGCGGACGTGAGGGAGGTCGGGCGGTGGAATTGACGACGTGGCGAGAGCTCTGCGATCGGGGACCTGATCTCGTCCTGTGCCTGGACTTCCCGGGCGGGCGTGCCGCCGCCGGCTTCGCCGAGTTGGCGGCCGGGACACCGGTGGAGCTGTGCTTCCTCCACATCGGACAGTTGGATCCCGGTGCGGCCCCGCGACTGGACGCACACGTCGACGAGTGGGTGGGGGAGGCGCTGCGAACCGGTCGCCCGGTGCGTGCGGTATTGGGATACTGCGCCGGAGCAGCTCTGGCGACACGTGTCGCGGACGCGCTCAGCGCCACGGCACCCGTGACACCGCCCGCGGTCGTGCTCTTCGACGCGGCGGCCGTGACCGGTGGCGCGCTCCGCAACCAGTTCGTCTCTTCGCTTGACGCCTCCTCGGCGTACCTGGCCGCCGGCGAACTGGACGACGCCCGGCTGTGGTCGGAAGAACTGCTCGGCGGCTACCCGGACGACCTGCGGCGCGTCGCCGCCGGGTTGGCGGACCGGTACGACCACCTGATGGCGGGCGTCATCGACAGGCTGTCCCTTGACGAGTTCATCCGAGGCGAGCTCACGGGCGGATTCGCCGCGTATATGGCATACCTGCTCCTGGCCGCCCAGGGTGGGCTCGACCTGCGCGACGGAACTCCGCTGTTCCTGTCCTCACAGGACCATCAGCCACCCGTGGATCCCGCGAGCGGCATGTCGTTCGATGTCAGCCGTGAGCAACTGCTGCGCGACCCCGATGTGTTGAAGCTCGTCACCGGCGTGCTGAGCGGAGAACAGCCGTGGTGACACCGCCTGAGACAGCCGATGTGGTCACGCCGGTGAGTGCCGCGCCGCTGGCCCGTCGTCACGAGCGGTGAGCTTGGCCCGGACGTGGTCGGCACTTGGATGGTCGAGTTCCGTGAGGATGTCGAGGGCCTGCTGCCAGGACCGACGGGCGGTGGTCCGGTAGCCCATGTGGTGCTGGGTGTCGCCGACATGGTCGAGCGCCTCCGATTCGCTGAACCGGTCGCCGAGTTCCCGATGCAGGTTGAGCGCCTGCTGGTAGCAGACGATGGCCCTGGCGTGCTGGCCGAGGTGGTGGTGGATGTGGCCGAGGCTGTGCCAGGTCTGCCCTTGGCCGGCCCGGTCGTTGAGCTGTCGCAGCAGGGTGAGGGCCCGTGTGCAGTAGACGAGGGCCTGTTCGTGATCGCGGAGCAAGGTGAGGTGCCAGCCGATCGCGTTGTGGGACTTGGCCTGCCCGAGCCGGTGGCCGGTGTCGCGGTACAGGTCGAGTGCCTTGCGGTCGTGGTGCAGGGCCTGGTTGAGGTCACCCCGTCGTTCACACATGATGGAGAGGGTGTGGTGGATGTGGGCCTGTGCGGTGCGGTCACCGGTCCGGGTGACGAGCTCCAGGGCGCGGTGGAGGTGGGCGTCGGCGTCGGCGAACCGGTACAACCGTGTGTACGCGCGCCCGATCTGGCTGTGAGCGTGCGCCTCCGCGGCCTGGTCGGACAGCCGGTTCGCGGCCGCGAACGCCGTCCGCCAGACCGCCAACCCTTCGTGCCAGTCCCCCCGGCGGTCGAGGAAGACCGTCACGGCCTGGGCGAGTTGCCCGACCTTGGCCTCCCAGCCGGCCGCGGCGTGGTCGATGACGTTGAGCAGGACGGCGCGTTCGCCCGCGAACCAGTCGAGCGCGTGCTGGTAGTCGGTGAACTGTTCCGGCGCGACCCCGCGGGTCGGCGGCTCCGGTGCGGCATGGTCCGCCGCGGGGTCAAGCAGCCGGTTGGCGGCGTACGCCGTGTGCAGGCAGTAGTCGAAGATCCGGCCGGTGGCGGCCCGGCGGTTCGGCTCGGAGTCGGTGGTGTGAGCCAGGTGGGCGGCGTAGTCGCGCATCAGGTCGT
>DATBCR010000515.1:0-7887 GCA_036270375.1 Pseudonocardiaceae bacterium
AGGTCGCGGCGGTCCGGTCGGCCCAGCGCCGGGTCACGATGCCGCCACCGGCGAGCCCGAGCAGGCTGTAGTACGGCGGTGCGTGCTGCACGAGAAAGCCAAGGCGCACACCGAGTGTTCCGCCGACGACGGCCCAGTGTTGCGGGCCGACGTCGCCGACCGGGCGGATCGGGCGGTGGCCGGTGCCGGCGCGTGCGACCGCTTCGACGACCGTGGGGGTGCCCGGCAGCCGGGTCGCGCACCAGTCGGCCAGTTCGCCGTCGTGTAGCTGTGAGGTCAGGGACATGATCGACGAACTGTAGCCGCCAGCCGGTCCTGGAGTGTGGCGTGCCGGAACTGGTAGACAGGTCCTACTGTGCGCAGCAGGTGTCTGCTCCGCGCGTCTTCCAGGAATGGGATCAGCCGCAGCGGGATCTTGTGCCGGATCGCGAGTTGCACCAAGGTCATTGCCGTTTCTCCGGCAGCGGAACCAGGTGAACTCACAGCGGTGCCCACACGTTTGGCTGTCACTGTGGACCCGAGCCCCAACACCAGGCCGACGAGCAGCACGACCGAAATCACAACCGACGGTCTGGACGCGAGCCCTGATGCGAGCCCGGGCACGAGCCCGACCGCGAGCACGACCAGGAGACCGACTGCGAGTCCCACCGCGAACATGCTCACGGTCCCGGCGTTTCTGTCGTGGCGCCAGACATCCGCAGGTCCGAGCGAACTCTCATCAACCTCGGTATGCCTGACGAGCCCGCTCAGGGCGACACCCGCGAGTCCGGATGCGAGCCCGACCGAGAACCCGGACACCAGCCCGGCCGACAGCCCGAACACCAACCCCGCCGGCAGCCCAGCCAGGAGACCGACCGTCAGCCCGCTCGCGAGTCCGTAGGTCAGACTGTGCTCTGTGATCCGACAGGTGAGGCGGCCGGTCATCTGTCTTGGCATGATCGGTACCCCTCGCCACTGCCCAGCCAGAAATCCGAAGAAGCTCATGAGCCCGAACACCAGCCCGGCCAGGAGACCGAGACCGAGTCCGAACACGAGTCCCAGCGGGAGCCCGATCACCAGCTCGTTCACGAGCACGACCACGACGGCGTCCCCGACTACTCGGGACCGTTGAGGTATCCAGGTGGGGACGTGCCACCAAGCGAGGTCTGCGGTGCCGTGTTCGGTGAGTTGGGTGGCGAGGTAGCGCAGGGTGCGGTGGGCGGTTGCCACGGTGTAGCGAGGGGTGGGGTGTCCTGGGCGGGGGGTGTACGCGGCCGTGATGGCGTGGTCGAGGAGATGATTCTCGACATCGGCGGCGGTCGGGAATCGTGCGGTGTCGAGGAGTTCGTCGACCGGATCTGTCGGGCCGTAGACGTCACGGAGCAGGCTCAGGGCGAGCGGGGTGTCCAGTGCCACCTCGGCGAGGTGATCACTGATCGCCTGCCACGGGGCCGGTGGCGGGTCGACCAACGGCTGGAGGAGATATGCGGCGGCATCGGTGGGTTGCACGGATTGCAGTTCCAACGCGACGGCACCGGCCAGCGGGCCATGATTGGCCGCGGTGACCGCTTCCTCGGTGCGGGCCAACAGGACCAGCCGAAACGGGGCGTCGGCCAACGCCGTGAGCACGCCAGGCCGAATGGACTCGGGGATTTCGTCCAGGCCGTCGAGGAACACCGCGATGTGGCCGGCGGTCAGCAGGTCTGTTGCCGTGCGACGGCCAGCGCGGCCGCTGAAAATCGGATAGGTTTCGGCGAGTTTGCCGGCCAACCAGTCGGTGACGGATTCGCCGTTATCGGGTTGCCAGCCGTGCAGGGTGAACAATACCGGCACCGGGATCTGTGCTTGATCGTTCGGCGTGGCCTGTTTTCGGTATCGCAGCGCGTCCAGCAGTAGAAGAATCGCGGCGGCGCTTTTGCCTGATCCTGCCTTCCCGATCAGCAGCAGCCGCCCAGACGGCAACCCGCCATAGACTCGGTGCAAAGCGTCTTGATCGCCTTCAACCAGTCCGTTGACCGCGGTCAGTCCGGGCAATGAATCGAACCGCGGATACGCCGACACCGGGCCGGCCACCGGTGCTGTCGAACGACACCACCGGATCGGCAGCGGAGCAGGATGCAGCAAGCGCCGATCATTGGCCGCCGCCGTCCACTGATTCCACGATGCCGTGGCCAGCAGGTGCAATTGCTCGTCCACCGGCGTGCGTTGGCCCGGCGGGTTCGCGGCCAGGTTGGGGTCGAGGCTGGTCAGTTCGGTGACAATGCGGGCCAGATCGGTGGTGGGTTCGCGGCGGCGCAGGTGCCGGTACTGGCAGCGGCTCAACGCAGCGATGTCGGCCGGAAGCTCAGCGGCACACGGAAGTTCGGCATCGTCGGTCAAAATGGGGATCACCCGGACGCCGGACGTGAAGGCTTCGGCGAGTTCGCGGCGGATCCAGTCGTCCGGGTCGTCGATCCGGCGTCGGCCGTTGGGGTCGGCGGTCAGCCAGCGACGTCCCATGACGGCCAGCAGCACCCGGCTCGACCGCACCCGGTCCAGCAGTTCCCGCTCGAAGTCGGCCCCGGCCGGGATGGACTCCGCGTCCAGGAACACCTGCTCCTTGCCGAACTGCCGGGTCAGTTCGGTGTAGAGCAGGGCACCGTAGCCGTGGCTGTCCTCACCCCGATAGTTGATGAACACACCACAATCCACCAAGCACCCCCGAGTGAGTACGGTCCGCCACTCAGCGTAGTGATCCTCCGTCGAGCGGGTGCCAGCGGATCGGCAGATTCTTTACGCCGTGTTGGAAGTTCGAGCGCAGCCGTACCGGTTCACCGGCCAGCGCGACCTCACCGAGTTGGTCGAGGACGGCCTCGAACATCGCGCGCATCTGGATCCGGGCCAGCGATGCGCCGAGGCAGAAGTGCGGGCCGTGGCCGAAACTGAGGTGGTCGTTGGGTGTGCGGGTGATGTCGAACGTGTCCGGGTCCGGAAAGATGGACTCGTCCCGGTTGGCCGACGAGAACCAGACGACCACCTTCTCGCCGGCCCGGATGTCGGCGCCACCGAGCCGGGTGTCCTCGGTGGCCGTACGACGGAAGTGCATGACCGGCGTCCACCAGCGCAGCATCTCCTCGACCGCGCCGGGCAGCAGTGACCGGTCGGCCAGCAGCGCGCGGTACTGCGCTGGATGTCCGAGCAGCGCGAGCAGGCCGCCGGGCAGGCCGTTGCGCAGGGTTTCGTTGCCGGCCACCGAGAACAGCCAGAACAGGTTCTCGAACTCGGCCACCGACACCCGGCCGCCGTCGTCGTCGACGTGTCGCATGAGGGTTGTCATCACGTCATCGCCGGGGTGGTGCCGTTTGTGCTCGGCGAGTGCGCGGGCGTACGCGTAGAGGTCCGGCATGCCCTCCCGGCCGCGTGGATCGGGCAACCGGCCGTCGGGTCCGGGGACCGGGCGCAGGCCGAGCACGGATCTGGCCATGCCGGTGACGTCGGCGTCGTCCACGGTGGCGCTCACGGCGTACTCGGCGTCTTGGTAGCCGATCACCCGGTTGCTCCAGTCGTACATCAGGCGCCGATCCTGTTCCGGCACACCGAATACGTCGGCCAGCGTGCGCAGCGGCAGGTCGGCGGCGACATCGGTGGCGAAGTCGCACTCGCCGCGGTCCGCGACCGCCGCTACCAGGTCGCGCGCCCAGCCTTGGATGCGGGTCGCCAGCGCGGCCACCGCACGCGGGGTGAACGCCCTGGTCAGGAGGTTGCGCAGGCGGGCGTGGTCGGGCGGGTCGCTGTTGAGCATCATCCGGCGCACGTACGCGAGATCGGCTGGCGACGCCGGGTCGCGGATCTGCGTGCCGCCGAGCTGCGATGAGAACAGGCGCGGATCGCGCAGCACGCGCCGGACATCGGCATGCCGCAGCACGGCCCAGAAATCGTCGATCCGCACCACCGGCGACTCGGCACGCAGCCGGGCGAGCAGATCGTACGGGACACCGGCCAGGTAGGTGTCCGGATCGGTGATCGCGCTGGCGGCCACGGCTCGACTCTAGCCCGGGGGTGGTGACCTGCGGCAAGATCCGCTTCGTGGACACGCTGCGCTCAGATACACCCGTGCTGCTGCTGCACGGCCTCGGTGCGACCAGTGCCGTGTGGGACGGTCTGACCGGGCTGCTCGACCGGCCGTGGCTCGCGCCCGACCTGCCCGGCCACGGCGGATCACCACGCCTGAACCGGTATTCCTTCGGTGGGCTGGCCGCCGCCGTGGCCGATTCGCTGGGCGATACCGGTCCGCTGGTGGTGATCGGTCATTCGCTGGGCGGCGTGGTCGCTTTGACGTTGGCCACCGGCTGGTTCGGGGTCGATATCGCCGGGGTGCTCGCGGTCGGCGTCAAAGTGGCGTGGAGCGAGGACGACCTGACCAAGGCGGCCACCGTCGCCGCGCGGCCGGCCCGGGTGTTCGACACGCGCGAGGACGCCGAACGGGCCTATCTCAAGACATCGGGCCTGACCGGGCTCGCGCCGGCCGACCCAGCAGGCGTGACCGCCACCGAGGGTGGATGGCGGCTCACGCTGGACCAGGCCGCGTTCGCGGTCGGCGCACCGGACATGGCCGGTCTTGTCAAAGCCGCGCGGTGCCCGGTCGTACTCGCGGCCGGCGAACACGACCAGATGAGCCGGCCGGAACACCTGCGGACGCTCCGCGCGGACGCCGTCACCCTGGCCGGCCTCGGCCACAACGCGCACGTCGAGAACCCGGCCGCCGTGCTCGCCCTACTGACGGGTTAAAGACGCCTACTTCCTGCCCCACACCCGAGGGAAGCCCGGCATGTGCTGGCAGCCACGCTGACGACGTAGGCGACGGAGAGATCGAGCGACCCGGCGAGCACGACGACCGTCTGTCCAATCGCGACAATCCCGAGCGCGACGGACCACTGCGCGATGTTCACCGCCCAACGCCACAATCAGCCAGGACACAACGAAAACGACTGCCAGAACTATCCACACAGGACGGCTCGACCCCGCGAACCGGCTGGTGTTGGTGGACGCTGTCATGCGATCATCCCGCGACCCGGCCCGCCAGTGGTGCTCGGCGTTCGGGTGGTCGCGGCCGGGCCTTCTGCGGTCGGCGTGACGAGCGCGCGATCACCCGCTGGACGAGTTCGATTCGGCCGTCGGTGGCGGAGGCGAGGTGGAGGCGTTCGGCCGCGGCCTCATGGTTGGTGGCGCCGTTTACCATGAGAAGCAACCCGCCTATGGCCCGTGCCGTGCGGATGGTCACGGCCGTGTCGCCGACGGTCGGCGCGACGAGCGCGCGATCACTCGCGCCGACAACCTCGGCCGCGTGGTCGGCGTCATGCGGCCCCACTTTCCAAGCGCACCTCGGTGTCGTGGCCGGTTGCCAGTGCCATGATGGACAGACAGTTAGCTAGTTTGCATAATGGCTATATGCTGGACGTGGACCTGATCCGGGCACTCGCGAACGACAAGCGCCTGCTGATCCTGCAGTGGCTGCGGGACCCGACCTCGCATTTCCCGCCGCAGCGCGACGGCGACCTCGTCACGGATGGCGTGTGCTCGCTGTTCATCGCGGACAAGCTCGGCGTGAGCCAGCCGACCTGCGGCGAACACCTGAAAGTGCTCAGCCGCGCCGGACTGATCCGGGGCAAGAAGATCAAGCAGTGGGTCTTCTACCAGCGGGTGGAAGAACGCATCACCGAAGCGAAAGGGTTGTTGAGCAGTGACTGGTGAACCGAACGACAGCGCGGCACGGCTGGCCCGACTCGGCCTGACGCTGCCCGAGCCGCCGGCCGCGATCGCCGCGTTCCGGCCGTACGTCCGGGTCGGCGCAACCGTCTACACGTCCGGCCAGATCGCCACCCGGGACGGCCACCTTGTCGCCATCGGCCAACTCGGCGCGGACGTCGACATCGCGACCGGCCAGGAGGCGGCGCGGGCGTGCGCGCTGAACGTGCTGGCCCAGCTCAACGCTGCCGCCGGCTCTCTCGACGCGATCGCGCAACTGGTGAAGATCACGGTTTTCGTTGCCAGCACAGCGGAATTCACCCAACAGCCACAGGTCGCCGACGGTGCGTCGGAGCTGTTCGTCAACGTGCTCGGCTCGGCCGGCGCGCACGCCCGCTCCGCCGTCGGCGTCGCGGCGCTCCCGCTCGGCACGCCCGTCGAAATCGAGGCGATCGCCCTGCTCACGGCAGCCACGGCATGATCACCAGCGAAGACATCCGCCGCACGTTCGACGTGATCGGGCCGTACGTGCGGCGCACACCGGTCATGCACGTCGATCTGCCGACCCCGCTGCTGCTCAAACTGGAGCAGCTGCAACACGCGGGCTCGTTCAAGGCACGCGGGGCGTTCGCGAACCTGCTGCTGCGAAACGTGCCTGCCGCGGGCGTGGTCGCGGCGTCCGGCGGCAATCACGGCGTGGCGGTCGCCTATGCGGCACACCGGCTCGGCGTCCCCGCGACGATCTTCGTGCCCACGATCTCCGCGCCGGCCAAGATCGCGAGAATCCGATCGCTTGGCGCGAACCTGATCGTCGGCGGCGACCGTTACGCCGACGCACTCGCCGCGGCCGAGGAGTGGGCGGCCGACTCGGCCGCACTGCGCGTGCACGCATTCGACCAACGCGAAACCCTGCTGGGACAAGGCACTCTGGCCCTGGAACTGGCCGAGCAGGCCCCCGAACTGGACACGGTCCTTGTCCCGGTCGGCGGCGGTGGGCTGATCGCCGGTGTCGCCGCGTACTTCGCCGGGCGGGTCCGTGTGATCGGCGTGGAACCGGTCGAAGCCCCCACCCTCACCACCGCCCGCGCATCCGGCGCGCCGACCGACGCCCCAACCGGCGGCATCGCGGCCGACGCACTGGCGCCGAAACGCGTCGGCGAGCTGGTGTTCCCGATCACGCAGTCCCACGTCAGCGAGGTGGTCCTCGTCAACGACGAGGCCATCCGGGACGCGCAGCGCGCACTCTGGCGAACCACCCGCCTGATCGTCGAACCGGCCGCCGCGGTGGGCGTCGCGGCCATGCTCACCGGCGCGTACCAACCGGTAACGGGCGAACGCGTTGCCGTGGTCATCAGCGGCGCCAACACGACCCCCACCGATCTGGACAGGCCCGATCGCGCGTTGAAGGCCGTGTCGGGGCAGCACTAAGGTCAGGTGCGCGCCGACCCCGCTCCGGACCGAAAGGCGGCTCCCCCATGCCGATCAGCGAACTCCTCGGCGTGCACCACCTGCGCCTGACCGTCACGGATGTGACCCGCTCCCGCGCGTTCTACGAGCAGGTCCTCGGCTTCCAGGTCGTCGCCGAGGCACCCGGCAGCCCCGACGACCCGGAGATCCGGTCGAATCCCGACGCCCTGTACGGCGGCGTGGTGTTCAACGTGAACGGCACCCTCATGGGCCTGCGCCCGGTCGCCGACCCCACCGACCGCTTCAACTCCGAACGCGTCGGCCTCGACCACCTGAGCTTCACCGTGTCGTCGATCGCCGAACTCGAAGCAGCCGCACAACGCCTCACCGACGCATCGGTCGAACACGGCGAGATCAAGCCCCTGCCGGCATTCGGCATCGCCATCCTGTCCTTCTCCGACCCGGACGGCATCCACCTGGAACTGACCGCCCCGCTGTAGCCAAACAACACCGCCACGCCAGCCGTGGCAGGAGAACCACAATCAGGCTAACCGGGCGTAATAGCATTTTCGGCGACATCTTGCCCGCATCCCGCTAACCCGTAAGCGCGCTTATGTCGCGTGGCGACCATCAGCAAAATGGCTGGTCAATCAACTCGTGCCGGTCGGTCCTCGCTCGGCGGCGAGTCCATTATCTGTCCACAATCATGACCATGGGCAGCATCATGGACAGGAGATGGACAAGGCCGCTACCCTGGCCACATGGAGCCAAACTGGT
>DATBCR010000516.1:0-2262 GCA_036270375.1 Pseudonocardiaceae bacterium
GGGACCGCCGGGCGCGTTGTCCGGCGCGGTGCCCGCGGTCACCGGGCCATCATTGCGCACGCCACCTCCCGCTGCTCGGTCATGCGTCCCGGCGTTTGACCAGGATCGCCGCTGCGACGAACCCCACCACCGCGTACAAGCAGAACACGCCGAAGCCGGTCCATGGGCCCAGCATGCCCGGGTCCGGGTGGATGGCCGTGATGGACTGGCCCGCGTTGCTCGGCAGATACGGGACGATGTGCTGCGCCCAGTCCTGCGGCAGCGCGTCGCCAAGAGCCGGCAGTACCAGCAGCAGTCCGAACAGTGTCGCGATGCCGCCCGCCGTGCTGCGGATGATCCAGCCGAGCGCCACGCCGAGCAGGCCGACCATGGTCAGGTACAGACCTGTACCGAAAACGGTACGCAGGACCTCCGGCGCCGACAGCGACGTCTGGATGTGCTGGCTGGACAACAGCGCCTGGCCCGCGAAGAACGCCACGAACGCGGACACCTCGCCGGCCACGAACGCCACCGCCGTGAACACCGCCGCCTTCGCCCACACCACCGGCAGGCGTTTCGGGGCCGCGCTCATGCTGGCCCGGATCATGCCGGTGCCGTACTCGCCGGTGACCAGCAGCACACCGAGGACCCCGATGATCAGTTGGGCCAGTTCGAACCCGCGCAGACTGACGCGGGTCGGGTCGAACTCCAGTTTCGCGGCCGCGTGCATCACCGGCCAGCGATTCGCGGTGACGGCCGAGAACAGCACGCCGAAGCCGATCATGCCAAGGACCGTCGCCGCGAGCGTGATGTACGACGAGCGCAGTGTCCAGAACTTCGACCACTCCGAACGCAGCACCCGCAACTGGGTGACCCGCAGGTTCGCGGGCGGCACCCACGTGTCCGGGGTGACGGCGGCGGCCGGCGCCTTGGGCGCCTTGGGTGCCGCCGTGGTGTCGGTGCTCATGCCGCGCTCCTGTTCGACTCGTCGTGGGTGTCCACCCGGAATTCCACCGCGTCCTGGGTGATCTCCATGAACGCCTCCTCGAGCGACGCCTGCACCGGGGTCAGTTCGACCAGCGGTATCGCCGCGCCGCACGCCGCCTTGCCGATGGCCTCGCTGGTCAGGCCGGCCACCTCGAGCACCTCCGGCTCCGGGCTTGTCACCGTCACCTCGGCGCCGACCAGCAGGTCACGCAGCCGCGTCGCGTCCGGGGTGCGTACCCGGACCACCCGGCGGGACGCCAGGTCGGTGAACTCGCGCACCGACACGTCCGCGATCAGCTTGCCCCGGCCGATCACGATCAGGTGATCGGCGGTCAGCGCCATCTCGCTCATCAGGTGCGACGACACGAACACCGTTCGCCCTTCTGCCGCCAGCCCGCGCAACAGCGTCCGGATCCACAGGATGCCCTCCGGGTCCAGACCGTTGACCGGCTCGTCCAGCACCAGCGTTGCCGGGTCGCCGAGCAGTGCCGCGGCCACGCCGAGCCGCTGCCCCATACCCAGCGAGAACCCACCCACGCGACGTCGGGCCACGTCCCGCAGGCCGACCAGGTCGATCACCTCGTCCACCCGGCGACGGGGAATGCCGGTGGTCAGCGCGAGCGCCACCAGGTGGTGATACGCCGACCGCCCGGTGTGCACGGCCTTCGCCTCCAACAACGCGCCCACCTCACGCAGCGGCGCCATGTGCTCGGCGTACGGCTTGCCGTTCACCGTCACCGCACCGCTGGTTGGCGCGTCCAGCCCGAGCACCATCCGCATGGTGGTGGACTTGCCGGCCCCGTTCGGGCCCAAGAATCCCGTCACGATGCCCGGTCGCACCGTGAAGGTCAGTTCGTCCACCGCCGTCTTGTCGCCGTACCGCTTGGTTACGGCGCGCGCCTCGATCATGACGCCCCCTGGTTCCGGCCGCCGGCACGACGCCGACGGCAACACGGCACAGCCAACCAGGGGGCGGGACGGACGACGACGACCGGTGGATTGATCTTCCCGCCGATGACGTCCTACTCCCGGCGTAGGACGTCATCCGCAGGTCGTACGCCAAAATCAGAACGGACTCGGCGTGAAGGCGACGCCACGCAGGACCTCACCGGTCCGCGCCGACCGCACCGTCGTGAAACTCTCCGACCCGGCCGACGTCGCGCTCAGCCGATCCGTCACCGCGACCAGCCGGTTCGGGTCGGCGCCGAGATCACCGTTGCCGCTGACCGTCGACGTGACCGCCCAGACCGTCACCGTGCCGTCCCGGTTGACCCGACCGGTGAGGTTGCGCAGACC
>DATBCR010000517.1:0-4072 GCA_036270375.1 Pseudonocardiaceae bacterium
CACCAGCCGATGCTGATGCCGAGCGCGTCCTGGACGGCGTAGATGTCGGCGTGTGCCTGCAGGTTGAACGCGCCCGCCGAGCCGATCATGCCGACCACCAGCAGCCGCACGGTCCGGTCGGCCGGCGCGGACCGCAGCAGGACCACGCTGAGGGCCACGTTGAGCAGGCTGAACAGGTAGTCGAGGATGACCTGCGCGCCGGTCTCGGAATGCGCGATGCCGACCTGCAGGCCGTGCGCGATCCGGGCGGCGAACGTGTGCGGCGGGGCGGTCGCCTGCCAGGTGTCCACGAGGTGATGCAGTGCCGGGATGTCCGCGATGGCACCGAATCCGAGGCCGAGCACGAGCCAGCCGAGCGCGTACAGGGAGTACAGCACGAGCAACGGGTAGAACGCGCCGTCGACGATCCGGGCCGCGCGCCGCAGTGGTTGCCTCACAAGTTCGCTCACAGCACGCCGGCCATCCGGTCGGACTCGTGATCGGCATCGCCGAGCGGCAGTCTCGCGTGCGTCACCACACCGTCCACATAGGACACATTCAGCGTGCCGCCAAGGGTGGTCAGCCGATCGACGACGTCGGCGAGGGCGTCCGCCGGCACGGTCGGCGCCTCCGAAGCCCGCTGGTCGTGCACGGACAAGTGTAGTTCATGCTGGTCGGCCCGTAACCGAAGGCGCAGCACGGTTTCCCGGTCGCCGACGGACCGCAGCCGGGCCAGGGTCGCGGCGCAGAAGTAGATCGTGGCCTCGATGTCGGGCAGGTAGCGGCCGACGTCGTCCGCGTCCACCTCGGTCGGCCACGGCAGCGTGGTGGCCAGCGCGTCCAGCGCCGCCCGCAGCCCGTGGTTGCGCAGCACCGGCGGGTACACGCCGTGCACGATGGTGCGCAGGCGCGCCACCAACTGGTCGGCATCGTCCTGCAGTCCGGTCAGCGTCGTGGCCGCTTGATCGGGCGCCGCCCGCAGTTCGTCCCGCAGCCGGGGCAGCATCGTTCTGAGCTGGGCCAGGTTCCGCCGCACGGTCGCGTTGATCTCGTCGGCAAGGCGCCTGCGAGTGGTGTCCCGTGCCCGCACCAGCCGCCGGCGCGACGCGCGCAGCTCACCCTCCTGTGTGGACAGTTCCCGGACCCGCTCGGTGAGTTCGGCGGCCAGGCGGGCGTTGCGCAGCAGCAGGCCGGCCGAATTGCCGATGTCGCCGACGAGGCGTTCGTCCATCGGCGTCAGGAACTCGCCGGGCGGCTTGCCGATGGCAAGCGCGCCCAACGTGTCGCCGGTGTCGCGGACCTCGACGGCATGGTCGACGTCGGTGCGGCACAACAGGTCGGGCACGCCGGTGACGGGCTCGGCGGGCAGGTCGTCCGCCGGCGGTTCGGCCGGCCAGGTCGCGGCGAGCACGAGGCGGTCGTCGACGGACAGCCACACCGACGCGGTGGCGGCGCCGGTGCCGTCGGCCAGGATCCGCGCCAGCGTCGCCATCGCGGTGTCGATCGGCCGGGCCGTGGTGAGCCAGGCGGACAGCGCGGCGACGGCGTCGTAGGGCGTTGTCCGCCGCCGGCCGAGCAGCCGCCCCAGGACGACGTCGACCCGCCGGTCGATGACGTTGACGCCGACGACACTGAGGATGGCGGCGCACAACAGCAGGAAGATGTGCGACACCACGGGCGCGGTCGGCCACAGCGCCTCGACGAGATAGACCACGACGCCGTAGACGGCTGCGACGTAGAGCGCCAACAGGACCAGTCGCACCGCGGCACCGCCGAGATGCGTCCTCCGCCACACGCGGGCCGGATTGTTGGTCATTCGCGCCCCATCGCTCCGGCGGACCAGCCATGATGTGCGGGTCCGCGCAGGTCGGCTACGCGTTCGGAGTCTAGCGTTCATGCCGAGGTCACTGACACCATCGGACAATCGCGTCGGGCGGCGGGGAGGACAGCAGCCGTGACCATCAGGGTCGTACTCGCCGAGGACAACTACCTGCTGCGCGCGGGTACCTCCGCCCTGCTGGCGGCCGTCGACGAGGTGGAGTTGGTCGGCCTGGCCGAGGATCTCGGCGGCCTGCTGGTCCAGGTCGACGAGCAGCGCCCGGACGTGGTGATCACCGACATCCGGATGCCGCCGACGCACTCGACCGAGGGCCTGCAGGCGGCCAGCACGATCCGGCGCAAGTACCCAGGCACGGGCGTGATCCTGCTCAGCCAGTTCGCCGACACCGAATACGCGACCGAACTGCTCCGCGACGGTGCCAGCGGTGTCGGGTACCTGCTCAAGGAGCGGATCGCGGACATCGGTGAGCTGACCCGGTCGCTCGGCCAGGTCGCGGCCGGCGGTTCCGCGCTCGACCCGCAACTGGTCGAGTCGCTGGTGCAACGGCGCGAGCGGCGCGGCGACCCCCGGCTGGCCGCGCTGAACGAACGCGAGCGCGAGGTGCTGGCGCATATGGCGCAGGGCAAGAACAACGCCGCGATCGGACGCGCGCTGTACCTGACCGAGCGGGCCGTCGAGAAGCGGATCAACGCGACGTTCCAGAAGCTCGGCCTCAACGACAGCGCGGACGTCAACCGCAGGGTGCTCGCCGTGCTCACGTTCCTGGACGCCGAGGGCAGCCGGACTTCCGACGGGTAGGGGGTGCCTGCACGCGGCGGCGGGGGTGCCAGCACCCTGCCCGTGCGTGCCCGCCGGGGCGATTCTTGTGCGCCATGGGAACGAATCCGACACCGCGGCGCACGGCCGTTCCCATGCACACGACGGTTCTCGTCTGGGTGTTGGCCGTCGTCGCGATCGGGCTCGGCGCGGCGTCGCTGATCGCCACTCGGCACGCCCCGCATGTGGTGCCCGTCGACACCGTCTGCGGGCGGGCAACACCCGATGCCGGGGGGTGCCAGCACCACGGTATTCGCGTGCCAGCCGCGACACCGCGCTGACCTGCGGTGATGCGAAAGTGCTCATGTCACGAGTGGGAAACGGCAGGTAGGAACGGCAAGATCCCCGTGGTAAGCCAGGTGTGCGGAAATGACGGCACCTGGTTGGGGGGTCACGATTGTGGGCGACGAGGACCGTCTGATCGCAGGGCGCTACCGCCTGATCGAGCGGATCGGGGTCGGCTCGATGGGCGTCGTGTGGCGCGGTTGCGACGAGACGCTGCGGCGGTCGGTGGCCGTCAAACAGTTGCTGCCGAACACCGCCATGTCCGGCGACCCTGGCGAGCGGGCGCGGCGGGAGGCCAGGGTCGCGGCCCGGCTGCACCATCCCAACGCGGTGACCGTCTACGACGTGGTCG
This sequence comes from Pseudonocardiaceae bacterium, assembly GCA_036270375.1. Classification (GTDB taxonomy): domain Bacteria; phylum Actinomycetota; class Actinomycetes; order Mycobacteriales; family Pseudonocardiaceae; genus DATEPR01. The sequence continues at coordinate 3,273 of DATBCR010000517.1, forward strand.
AGGAGGACGGGCTGCCGTGGCTGATCATGGAATACGTGCCGGCCGACAGCCTGGCCACCGTGCTCGCGCGGCACGGCCCGCTGCCGCCGCACGACGTGGCGTGGATCGGCGCGCAGATCGCGTCCGCGCTGGCCGCGGCACACGAGGTGGGGGTCGTGCACCGGGATGTCAAGCCGGGCAACGTACTTCGCACCGACAACGGCACCGCCAAGCTGGTCGACTTCGGGATATCCAGGGCGGTCGGCGAAGTCGTCATGACGGCGACCGGCCTGGTGTTCGGCACACCGGCGTACCTGGCGCCGGAGGTGGCCAACGGCGAGGTGCCGACACCGGCGTCGGACGTGTTCGCGTTGGGCGCGACGCTCTACGCGGCGGTCGAAGGGCAGCCGCCGTTCGGCCTCGGTGACAACCCGCTGGCGCTGCTGCACGCCGTCGCCGGTGGCCGGATCCGGCCACCGATACAGGCCGGGCCGCTGGCCGGTGTCCTGGAATCCTTGCTGCGCGCCGATCCGGCCGAGCGGCCCGGCTGCGCCGAAGTGGCGGCGACCCTGGCGGCGCTGGCCGCGTCGGCCCGACCCGTTGCGTCCCAACCCACCGTGGCGCCGGTGGACGCCGACACGGAGCAGGTGGCCGCAGTCAAGGTCCACAAAGGACCGCCGACACCGTTCCGTACGATCACGCTGATCGCGGTCGCCGGCGCGATCGCCGTCGCGGCTGTCGTGACCGGCGGCATGGCGATGTCGGGTGGACAGGGTCACGCGGCGCCCGCCGTCGTCGCACCGGCACCGCGCACCGTCCGG
>DATBCR010000518.1:0-14917 GCA_036270375.1 Pseudonocardiaceae bacterium
CATCCGGCTGTCGACCCCGCGCGGCGAATGGCGGCTCGGCGTCGCACCGGCATCGGCGGCTGGGCCGGACCTGCGTGCACTGGTCGTCGGGAGCGAGGGTGCCTTCGGCGTCATCACCGAGGTCACCGTGCGCGTGCGACCGATCCCTACCCACCGCCGGTACGAGGCGCATGTGCTGGACGGCTGGGAGAACGGCGCGGCGGCCGTCCGTTCGCTGGCGCGGCACCGGGTGCTCGGCACGGTGACCCGACTGTCCGATGTGGACGAAACCGACGTGGCGCTCGCGATGTCAGGTGGCGCGAAAACGGCCGCACTGCGGACATATCTGAGAATTCGCGGCGTGCGGGAACCGTGCCTGCTCGTACTGGGCTGGGAATCCGACAGCAAGGCGAGTGTGGCACGGGCGCGGGCGGCGAGCCGTCGGGCGTTGCGCGGGCACCGGACGGTGGCACTGGGTCGGGCGCCCGGCGAGGCGTGGCGGCGCGGTCGGTTCGGTGGTCCGCGTCAGCGGGATGCCTTGCTGGACATCGGTGTCTGCGTGGAAACGCTGGAAACCGCCGCTTATTGGTCGAAACTCTCCGCATTGCGTGACGCCGTCCGGGCGGCTTTGGCCACGACCGGCCCGAAGACCATCGTGATGTGCCACATCTCGCACGCCTACGAAACCGGCGCCTCGCTCTACTTCACCGTCCTGACACCACAAAACGCCGATCCGGTCGGACAGTGGGCACAGGCCAAGGCGGCGGCGTGCGAGGCGATCAGCGGGCTCGGCACCATCACGCACCACCTCGCCGTCGGCGTCGACCACGCCCCGTACCTGGCCGCCGAGATCGGCGACCTGGGCATCGACGTGCTGACCGCCGTGAAACGGACGCTCGACCCGACCGGCATTCTCAACCCTGGCAAGCTGATCCGGTAGCCGGTCGGGTCGGTCCCGAAACGCGGTCAGTCGATGGTGACCAGCATCTTGCCGGTGTTCTCGCCGCGCAGCATGCCGAGGAACGCCTCTGGTGCGTTCGCCAGCCCGGCCACCACGGTCTCCTGGTAGCGCAGCCTGCCGTCGCGCAGCCAGCCGCCGACCTCGGTCACGAACCGGGGCCGCAGGTCGCCGTGATCGCCGACGAGCATGCCGCGGATCGTGAGCCGCTTCTTGATCACCTCGGCGAGGTTGCGCGGCGCGGGAGCCGGCTCGGTGTTGTTGTACAACGAGATCATCCCGCACACCGTGACGTGGCCGTGCACGTTCAGCACCGCGAGCGCCGCCTCAAGGTGTTCGCCGCCGACGTTGTCGAAGTACACCTCGATGCCGTCCGGCGCGAGATCGGCCAGTTGCGCGCGCACCGGGCCGTCCTTGTAGTTGAAGGCCGCGTCGAACCCGAGATCGTCGACGAGGTGCGCGACCTTGGCCGCAGAGCCGGCGCTGCCGATGACCCGCTTGGCGCCCTTGAGTTTCGCGATCTGCCCGACAACCGAACCAACCGCACCGGCCGCTCCCGACACGAACACCGTGTCGCCCGCCTTGAACTCGGCCACTTCGAGCAGCCCGGCATAGGCGGTCAGCCCCGGCATCCCCAGCACACCTAGGTAGGCGTTGGCCGGCGCGACCGACGTGTCCACCCGCACCGAGTGGTTCGCGTCGAGCACCGCGTACTCGCGCCAGCCCAAGCCGTGCAGCACCGTGTCACCGGGCTTGAGCGAGTCCACCGTCGACTCGACGACCTCGCCGACCGCACCGCCGTCCATCGCGGCACCGACCTGGAACGGCGGCGCGTAGGACTTCACGTCGTCCATCCGGCCGCGCATGTACGGGTCGACGCTCATCACCAGGTTGCGCACCAGGATCTGACCCTCGACCGGCCGAGGCACGTCGACCGTCACGGCGTTGAAGTTCGCCGGGGTGGGCCAGCCCGTGGGCCGCTCCGCCAGCTGGATCTCCAGGCCCTTCACCGGTGCTGCTTCGGTCATCGTGTCCTCCGTCGACGTCGACTAAGCCGTGTTCGGCATTCTCGCCCGTTGCAACGCCCACCGCCCACGCAACATTCCGAGACACCTAAGTTCAGTAATCAGTCGTCGTGTTTCCGGTGCGGGAGCAGGGTCGGCTTCTGCAGTGCTTCGCGCAGCGCGTCGTACGTGCGGCCGACCTCGGCGTCGGCGTGCAGCGCGTCCAGGTCCGGCGGCGGCTCGACCGGGTCGGGCTGGGGTCCCACCTGTAGCCAGCGCTCGCTCCACAGCGCGTCGACTGCGGCCTCCCAGTGCAGCCGCACCCCCATCCTGGCCACCTGCTCGCGCTCGGTCGCCTCGGCCAGTTCGCGGTCCACCTGGGTCAGGCGCTGCCGGAGGACTTCGGCCACCACACGGTTCTGCTCGCGCATGTGCCGTACGGCCTCGGTGTTCTGCTCGGCCAGTTCCTTGTACCGGCGCACCGCGTCCCCAGTCACGTCGTACCGTCCACAATGTCCTTGTCGATGTCGAACGGGATGATCACCTGCGGGCGGCTGTCCGCGAAACGGTCGAAGAACAGGCCCCGGCCGGGCCGAGGCGACCACGGGATCACCTGGCCGGGCGCGAGCACCGACAACTCCTGACCCTGCACGTCGAACGCCACCCACGGGCCGATGTCCTCGACCGAGCCGATCGGCAGGCTCGCCTTCAGCCGGCCGACGCCGCGCCACCAGCCGAACACGTGCGTGTGGTGCTCCGGTCCGTGCCGCAGCACCGTGCGCAGGTGCTCCAGTCCCGACACCGGCATCGCCGGGTCCTTGGCCTCAAGCAACGCGTGCGCCGCGTCCACGCCGTAGCAGAACACGTAGTGCGGCCGGAAGACGTCGGCGGCGGCGCCGGATCGGGCCGCGGTGAGCGTCAGTGCCAGCTCGGCGATCAGCATCCGCAGTTCGTCGCGTTCGATCACGTCCACGTCGTGGCCGGCCAGCCGCAGCCGTTGCGCCAGTTCGGCCACCGGCGCGGTGGCGTCGCCGACCAGCGGGCACAGCGTGAACCGGGCCGCGTCCGGAATGTGTTGGCGCGCAACGGAGAGCGCCGCCGCGCCGAGCACGCTGGCCGCCTCGGCCACCGTCGAGCCGATCACCGCAAGGTTGCTGCCGGGTGCGCCGCTCAGCGTGGTGGCCGCCGCGCTGCCGGCCACGTCGATGATCTGGCCGAGCAGCGCGCTCGGCACGCCCGGTCGCGGCCGCAGCGCCCGGTAGTCCGGCGTGTCCGCGAGGGCCGGTACGTGGCTGCCGTCGAACAGACGCGGTGGCGGCAGGCTCGTGCCGAGCCGGAACAGCCGCCGCTGCAGTTCGTCGAATGTGCCCCTGCTGGTCGCGTCCGGAATACGCGCGGTCTGATTGCCGTGGCGCACACCGGATTCGTGGTTGACGACGGCATGCCACCTCGGCAGTTCGACCGCCGCGTCATTCAGTTCGACCAGTACCCGGCGCGCTTTCGGCAGTGCGATTCGCAGGATGAACTGCTCGAAAATCGCCGGCTTGCCCCAGAACGCCTCGATACCCGACACGTCCTGGCTGGCGAGCACCAGGTGAATTCCCTGCGACCGGCCACGACGGGCGACGTCTTCCAGCAGCCGTGCGGCATTCGTGGCCACCGCGTCCCGTTCCGCGAACAAATACTGGAATTCGTCGATCACCGCGACTATTCGCGGCCACCGCCCGCCGGGGTCCTCGGCGCGCAGTTCTTCGAGTTTGGTGACCTCGTACTGCTTCGCAGCGTCCGCCCGGTACCGCATGGTGTCGGCGAGGAATTTCAGCAGCGCGACGCCGAATTCCCGGTCCGCGTTCACATTCACGCCGACCAGCCGGGCGTGCGGCAGCCAGCTCGGATCCCGCCGCCCGGGTGCGAACTGCGCGAACGAAACGCCTTCCTTGAAATCCAGCAGATACAGTTCCAGCTCGTCCGGCGAATACCGGGCCGCCAGCCCGCCGAGCAGCATATAGAGGAAATTCGTCTTGCCAGATCCGCTCGGCCCGCCGACCAGCGCGTGCGGCGACGAGTCACCGAGCACCACGTCCACCGGTAGTTCCTCGTGCCAGCCGATGGTGGCCCCGAGCCCGGCGGCGGATCGCTGCTGCCACAACGGTTCCGGCAGCAGATCCGCGAACGTGCACACCCGTGACCGCCGGCCCTGCAGGTCCTCCGCGATCACCGCGCACGCCCCGGGCACCGCCGCCCTCGGCAACGGCTCGTCCGGCGTGAACGTGGCGACCGGGCCGCTCATGCTGCACCGCGCGACGTGCTCGTCGATGAACGTGACCGTCTCCATCGGACTGTTCACGGTCAGCGGCACGTCGACCACGATCAGTTGCACGCCGGCCGGCAGCCCGTTGCGCGCGATCCGTTGCAGCCGTTGCTGGAGATCGTTCTTCAGCGCCTGTCGGTCACCGAACAGGACGGCCAACCGCCACGGTTCGGTGCGCCGCCCGGCACGCCCGCTCACCGCACCGATCGACGTGTCACCGCCGGCGAGCACACCGGTGTGCACGCGACGGACGTGTTCGGACAGTTCGTCGAGCAATTCCTCCGGCCGCGCCGGATCATGCACCGTTAGCAGTCCCGCTCTGGTCAGCGGATACAGGCCGGGTAGGGATCCGGTCAGCTGGCCGGTGTCCCACACGTGCACATGCGCAAGCCCCGGCTGCAGATAGCTGAGCACCCGCAGCAGCAACGCCTCCACCAGCGCCTCACCGGCGGCCCGCGTCTCCGGCGTGGTGGACACCTGCACATGCGCGGAATCCAGCAGCGGCACGGCAACCGGGAACGGCACCCGCTCCGGCGCCTGATCGGCGACGGCCGTGCCGATCCGCCACAATTCCGGCAGCGCCCCGGTCCCGTCGGCGGTACCGATCCGCCCGAGCCACGTCTGCCACGGCTCGCCGGCCGCGCCCGGCGCGCACCGGGTGACCAGTTCGGTCAACGCGAGTGGCCCACTGGAATTCCACGCCATGAAATGCTGACGTTGATCGGCGGCCACTTTCGCCACCACGTCCGCCATCACCGAACTGGCCAACGTCGACCGCAGCGCGGGATCGGCGTTCGCCGCGTCCAGCCCGTCGGTGCGCAGCCACAGTTCGACCATGGTGCGGGCGTGCTCGGTGGCGACGCCGCCCTGCTGCCCGGCCGCCACGCCGAGCGCCTGGCCGACGGCGACACGAAATTCCGCAAGCGTCGCTTCGATCCTCTTGCGCCGTTCGTTGCGCTTGCTCAATACACAACCCCTTGGTGCCTCTCGGCCCCTCCCTCGGGTTGTGATCAACTTATCATTCGTTGGTCACAGCCCGGCGACGAAGCGGTCGATACACGCGAGGCTACCGGCGAGCAGCTCAAGGCACCCGGCCAGTTGCTCGTCCGCCCTGCGGTGTTCCGGTGGAATCAGGGTTGTGGAGTTGTTGCGGCTCAGGTCGCCGAGGATCCGCACGGCCTCGGCCAGGCGTTGGCGGGCCGTGTGCACGTCGTGGTGCGCGGCCAGGACCTGGTCGCGCACCTCCGACGTGGCGGCTCGAATCGCCTCGATGGACACTGGTTCGCCTACAAACGAGCAGCGTAGCTCTCGGCTGTGGAAATCGCCGCGCTCACGCTCTGGGTTGCTTCGCCGATCGATCGGACGGCTTGGGCGAGCAGGCCGTTGGCCTGCTCGGCATCGGGTTGCGCACTGCCCTGGGTGACCATGGTCAGCGCGCTCTGCGCCTGTTCGAGCGCGGAACTGGCCTGCTGCAGCGCGGCCATGCTTTCGCTGGCCTGCTGGTTCGCCAGTGCTATCCCGGCCCGAACTTCCTCGACGCTAGCCATCTGCTGTGGAATCTCCTGCTGTCTGTGTTGATCTTGGTGCTGATGTTGATGTTGACCGGATGTGGCGAAACTAGTGGCTGTACCTCGGGTAATGGCAAGCGCGGTCGGCTGCTCGGGTGTAGTTCAACACCCGACTGGATATTGTTTTCCGAAAATCAATACGAATTTCGGCGTCCGGCTGCTGGTGTCACCCTCGGCGCCGTCGGACCTGGGGGCTCGACGACAGCTCCAGTTCCGTAATACCAGATTCCGGCCGCGGTTTCGCCGTCCAGGTGGTGATGGCTGTTTCGCCCTCCCAGCGCAACGTGGACCACCCTGGTCGATCCAACGCGGAAACCGCGGTCAACACCGTCTGCGGTACCGGCGTGTGCGCCGTGCCGAGGTCGACCAGCACGCTGAGCACGCCGTCGTGCTCCGTGGTCCCGGCCAGGGTGGCGGTCCGGGATATCCGGCTGGCCAGTGCGCGTGCCTGCCACTCCGCACCAGCCGCCCGGGAGGTTGCCACATCAACTCGTAGGGTCAGCCGGCACCCCTCCGCAGGGGTCGCGTCGGCGGTCGGCCGGTGTCGTCGGGCGGTCGGCTCGACAATTGGTCGGCTGGAATCCGATTCGGAATCAACTTCGGGTTCCGGCGCCGTTGTCGGCTTTGGTTCCGGCGTCACGGAAGTGAGGTCCTCGGCAGCCACCCTCGGATACGGATCGCCGCCGTACCACGCCTCGACCAGCAGCCGTTCCGCGCCGGCCACCAGGGTCTGTACGGCGTCCGGGTCGTCGAGCACGGTCCACGCGGTCGGCGGCTCGCAGGACACCGTCGGCACCACGAAATCCGGGCCGAGCCCGCGCACGAACTGCCGGACCGCCCTGGCCAGCGGCGCGGCCACGTTGTGCGTCGTGCGCTCCTCGCTCGGTACCCGCAGCGTCACCGACCAACAGCCGGGTTCCTCGTCCGAACAGTCCGTCGACTCCACGATCCGGCCGTCCACCTGCCACATCAGTTCCCGGCACGCGGAGCGGGCGGCATGTTCACCCTCGGCCGCGAGGACCACGGTGACCAGGAGTTCGACGTGGTCGTTCATAGTGCGTCGATTCTCGCAGTGGCCGGGGCCGCCCCGCCATGCGCCCATCTGGTGGTGGCGGAAAGATCGATCCGGGTAGACCGTGTGGGGGTCAACCCGAAGGAGTGGTGGATGGATCTTGGTCTGACCGGTCGGGTGTACCTGGTCACCGGTGGCAGCAAGGGACTTGGCTTCGCGGCGGCCCGTGCGCTGGTCGCGGACGGTGCGCGGGTGGTGTTGTCCTCGCGGACACGTGAACATGTGACGTCGGCGGTGGCCGCGCTCGGTGACAGCGCGGTCGGTGTGGTCGGCGACAACGCCGATCCCGAACTGCCGGACCGGTTGGTCGATACGGCCTCGGCCCGGTTCGGCCGGTTGGACGGCATGCTGGTGAGCGTCGGCGGGCCGCCGCCCGGCTCGGTGCTGGAAACCGAGTCGCAGGCGTGGGAACGGGCGTTCGAGTCGATCTTCCTCGGCACCGTCCGGTTGATCCGCCGGGTGTCCAGGACACTGTCCGACGGCGGCGCGATCGCGATGGTGCTGTCCACGTCCGTGCGCGAGCCACTGGACAACCTGGCCGTCTCCAACGGGTTGCGGCCCGGGTTGGCGATGGTCGCCAAGTCGCTGGCGACCGAGGTCGGGCCGCGCGGTATCCGGGTGGTCAGCCTGCTGCCCGGCGCGTTCGCCACCGGCCGCAACGCCCAGATCTTCGCCGATCCGGACGCGGTGGCCCGGCGGATCGCCGGTATCCCGCTGCGCAGGGTCGGCGATCCGGCCGAGTTCGGCCGGGTGGCCGCGTTCGTGCTGTCCCCGGCCGCGTCCTACCTGACCGGCACCACCGTCACCGTGGACGGCGGCGCGGTCCGCGGACTCTGACCCTATGACGTATGACGCCTGAGGACGTGCCGCCGGCGATATCGCGCGATATCATCTCAGATATCGCCGACACGCCGAGGAGTCCTAATGGCCGCATCGGAACAACCCGAACCGAGCGGGCCTGAGCTGCTGGCCAAGGCGATGGAAAGCCTCACGTCCACCGAACGCCAGCGGATCACCGCCTGGTTCATGACCAATCGGCTGTCCGGCGTCGAGTGGGGGCCCGGCCCGGCCGCCGACGTGGGGCTCGGCCGCCGCCATGACGTCTGGCAGCACGTCATGGGGCCGAGTCCGGATGTCTACCGTGACCTGTACGAACGCCGGTTCGGCGGTTCGTCGGTGTTCGGCCGCGGCCAGCAGGTGGTGCCGGTCCGGCTGCCGACCGAGTTGCACGCCCGCCTGCGGTCCTGGTGCGCCGACAACGGTTTCTCGATGGCCACCGTGGTCCGCGGCCTGGTGTCCCGGTTCCTGGACGGTCAGACCCCGGTCGACGGGCCGGAATCCCCGCCGGAACCGGCGAACTGAACGACACGCCCGACGAATTCCGTGACATCGGCGAACACCGCGTCGTCCTGCCGCAGCTCGTGGCCGGCGCCCGGGTAGATCCGCTCCTCGAACCTGAGCCCGCGCACCCGGTCCAGGCCGGCCCTGGTGTCGGCCATCGGCACGCGCCCGTCCTCGACGCCGTGCAGCCACAGCGCCGGCAGGTCGTCGCCGAGCGGATGGTCGAAGTCGATGGTGGCAAGGCACATCTCGATCGCGGCGAGCGTCGCCCGTTCGTACGGCCCATATGGTTGCGGCGGGATCTCGTCCTCGGACAACAGGTCCAGCGCCGGCCACGCACCAAGCACCGGCGCGGACAGCACCAGCGCGGCGGCCCGGCCGGGGTGGCGCTGGGCGTAGCGGACCACGATCATGCCGCCTACCGCGTGCCCGACCAGCACCACAGGCAGCCCGGGTTCGGCGTGCTCGACGAGGGCCGCCAGCGCGTCCACGTGCGGCTCGAAATCGACGACCGGCGCCCAGCCTGCGTCCGAATTCGCCGGCACCACAACGGCTCCGGCAGTGACCAGCGCGGCGGCCATCGTGTCGAAACGGTCAAGGGATTCGCCGTGGTCGGGCACCAGCACGGCCAGCCAGCGGGGGAACATGCGGCAAGTCTGGCCCGGCCTACCACCCGTTCGGCAGGCGGGGCATGCCATCGGTTGGCGCGCACCACAGGTATGTCCAGCACAGCGCGCCGGTCGAGTCCACCACCCGCACCCGCCGGTACTCCGCGCCCTCGTAGGCATCCAGCTCGGTCAAAGCCGTTGCGGGGGAACGTAAGCGGACCGTCCAGCCGGGCACATTGGCATCGCCCGCGCACAGCGCCGGGTAGCCGAGGCCGGTGTCGTGCAGGGCGCCGGGGACGTGCGCGGGCACCGGTTCGCCCGTGACGTGCGGCTGGAGCAGGTGCCACGCGACGTCGCCGGGCATCAGGGTGCCGTAGACGAACAGCAGGTCGACTTCGCCGTGCATCAGCGGAATTTACCCGGTACACAGCTCGGTGGGCCCGCGCACGAGGCGCGTCGGCACGGACCCACCGGCTGGTGCCTGAGCGTAGTCGCCATGTCCGACATTGTGTTGGCCGGGGCGGCTAGTAAATCACGGCATTCCGTGCGGCGTAATGATGTACACGACACCGCCCGAGCCGCCGCCGACATGTCCGTTGGGCAGCGGGCGTTCGGTGCGCAGCCACACCGTTTCGAACTGGCGCCGCTGGTAGACGTGCCGCACGGCCGGATCGGTCGGCGACGCGGGGTCGTTCACCACGACGTCCCCGGCGGCCGTGAAGCCGACCACCACCATCAGGTGACCCGATGTGCTGTATCCGGCGCCCGTCAGCTCGTCCGCCTGGAACGACTGCGATGTCACGACCGGGATGCCGCGCTTGATGTAGGACTCCAGTTCTGCCAGCGAATGCAGGCGCGTGACGTGCGCGTCCAGCCCGTAGGTCGCCGCGTAGGCAGCGTTGAACGGCCAGTTCCCGGCACCCTGGTAGTCCCAGTCGTAGGTGCCCCGTGCGGCCATGTCGACACTCGGATCGGTGAATGCCGGATCCACCCATGCCAGTTGCGCCGCCGTCGGATGCCGGCCCCAGTACTCGACGACCATCTCAGTCGACGTCGGGCTGCACCACGCCTCGCCGCCGCCGTCGTACCGCGGGTACTGGCCGAGGTGGATGTCCTGGGAGTACAGGGGAACCGGCAGCACGATGCCCTCGGCACCACCGGGCGGACCGGCCGGCACGGTGAACCGGTCCGGGATCGCGGACGCCATCGCGCCGGCCATCCGCACGGTCGGGGTCGCGGTCGAACCGGCGGTCCGGTAGAGTGTCACGCGGAGTTGGTAGGTGGCCAGCGTGACGCCGGTCGCGGCCTCGAACGTGTCCACGTCCACCGTGCCGGTCGCGTCGGCCTGGTTCGGCACGCTCGTCCGGTGCATGTCCGTGTCGCCGGACGCCCAGCGGCCCATCACGTACCACTTCGTGTCGGTCCCGGTGCTTGTGCGGCCGCTCATCTCGACCTGCAGCCAGGTGCCGGCCGGGGTGGTCGCGTTCCAGGACGCGACGAGTTGGGTGGCACCGAATCCGATTCGGTGTGTCGGCGATGTCCAGGTGGCGTAGTCGTACGGCTTGGTGGTGGCGAGGGTGGGGTCGGTGTAGTCGATGGTGCCCACCGGTCGACTGATGGTGATACCGCCCACACGCCACCGGGTGCCGTCCAAGTGTCCGGTGAGGAAGTCCAGCGGCGTTCGCCACTGGTGGAAGTCGATGCCCGCCTTGGTGTCCGTGCGGGTGGCCGCACCGGCTGGCGTTACGGCCATTGCCAGTATCAGTGCTAAACCGGTCAGTGCCGCGATGACCAGCCGGAGTGTCCTGCCTGCTCGCATCGTCCCGCCCTTCTTGCGAATGACCGTCACTGATCAATCCGGCCGTCAGAGATTTTCATACTGAGCGACTTAGTTGTAAACCGCTGTCAGTAGGTTTTCCGCGACCACCTACCGGCCGTTCGGTCACTGTCAGCCACGCCCCGCCGAGCATCGCCGCCGAACCGACCGCCTGCACGAGGGTCACCGTCTCGCCGAGCAGCACGAACGCGACCAGCAGTCCCGCCACCGGGACAAGGAACATCATGGCCGCCGCGCGGGCCGGGCCGAGGCCACGCACACCCCGGTAGAACAGCGGATACGCCAACGCGGTCGGGAACACCATGAGGTAGACCTCGACCAGCCAGAACCGGCCCGTCAGGTCGGCCATGCGCACGTGGCCGAGCAGCGGGATCGCCGCGCACGCCAACAGAACAGCGCCGACCGCACAGGCGTACGCGGTCACCGGCAGTGGCGGAAACCGGCGCAGCACCGGCCGCCCGCACATCGTGTACCCGGACCACACCACGGCCGCCGCCACGAACAGCAGATCCCCGAGCAAACGGTGTGCGGTACCCGATTCCGGCATACCGACGAAGAACACCACCGCGCCGACCCCGGCCAGCGCCAAGCCGGCGACTCGCGCCACCGGCAGCCGGTCCCGCCCGAGCACGGCCGTGGCCAGCGTCGTGACGACCGGGCTGAGCACCGGCACGATCATGCTGCCGTCACCGGCCGGCGCCATGGTCAGCGCGAACAGGAACAGCATGTTGTAGCCGAACACGCCGAGCAGCCCGAGCAGGCCGATCATCGACGCATCGGCCAGGGTGTCCGGCCGGACACCCTGGCCGGTCACGAACACGATGACCAGCAGGATCGCCGCCGCACCAACGAAACGGACCGCCGCCGCGAGCGCGGGCGGCACGGTGTCGACGGAGATCTTCGAGGTGGCGAACGTGCTGCCCCAGAGCACCATGGTCAACACGAGCGGGAGATAGCGACCCATCGGCGAAGCCTCGCCCGTGTCGCCGGCCCGGTCTTGAACGCTGGTGCGGCCGGCCCACGCGCTGACGAGGGACAATGGGTGGGTGCGGACGAATGGTGACTGGAGCGAGTACTGGCGCTCGCCGGACCACCCGCTGGAGGCCATGCACGCCCATTTCGAACGGCACGTCTACCACAGGCACAGCCACGAGGCCTACTCGTTCGGCGTGACCGAGGCCGGCGCACAGGCCTTTACCTGCCGTGGCGCCGCGCGCACGAGTGCCGAGGGCATGGTGATGGCGTTCAACCCGGACGAGCCGCACGACGGCCGCGCCGCCGAGGCCGCCGGGTTCACCTACCGGATCGTGCACCTCGCCCCGGACCTGGTCACCGACGTACTCGCCGACACCCACGACCACCCCACCGGCCTGCCGCTGTTCGCCGAACCCGTGCTGTACGACCCGGTGCTGACGGACGCACTGCGCCGACTGCACGCCGCCCTGCGCACCGCCAGCCGGCTGGCCAAGGACGAAGCCCTCGCGGACACCGTCCGCGCGATGGTGCGCCGGGCCGCCGTGCACCCGCCGACACCGCGCGGGCCACGGCTACCGGCCGGCATCCGTCGGGTCCGGGACGTGCTGCACGAGTGCTACCAGGCCAATCCGGGCAGCGCGGAACTGGCCGAGATCGCGGGCTGCAGCCGGTTCGCGCTGCACAGGGCGTTCATCGCCGAGTTCGGCATGGCACCGAGCGACTACCAGCGCCAGGTGCGGCTGCGGGCGGCCAGCGGGCTGCTCGCGGACGGTCGCGCGCCGGCGGACGTGGCCGCCGAGGTGGGTTTCGCCGATCAGGCCCATCTCACCCGTTGGTTCGGCCGCTGCTACGGCATCAGCCCCGCCGCCTACCGGACCGCCACTTTGACCAGCAGCTATCGGTTCGGGCACGAAAAGTGTTAACAGCCCGGCGCGGATAAATCGTTTGGAGCATCCGCCGTGCGGCCGTTCGCTGGTACGGTTTCGTGCACTTGAACCGAGTGCGTTGTTGGCGGGCGCTACGAGCCCTGGCCACTGCCGCACGGTTAGCTGCCGAGGGGGGTCCGGCAGCGCGACGGCAAGGAAACGGATGCGCGACGAAGTACTTGAGGCTTCCTCGATCGTCGACCACCCACCGGACCGGGTGTGGCAGGTGCTAGGGACGCCAGAGCTGTACTCCCGGTTCGTACCCGAGATCAGTTGGTGTGAGGTGATCGAGGCGGCCGACGTGGGCCGTGGTCCGCGCTGCCTGATCCGACTCACCGCACGGCGTGATTCGCTGGTGGCCAAGGAGATCGACGCCGTCGTCTACCGGTCCGACGAACACATCGTGTGGGCCGTCGTCGGCGACGAGCGGCGGTGGATGTCGATCGAGCTGCACAAACTCAGCGGCCAGCGCACAAATCTGGTGGTACAGGCGATGTTGCCGCACCTACCGGCGCAACATCTGAACCGACGGCTGACCGAAGTCGTCGGCCGGATCAGCCGGCACCTGGCTGGTCGTCCCGCGCGGGCCAGCGACCTGGCCACCCATACCGAGGACGGCAAGTCGACCAATCTCGGTGTGGCGACCACCCTGGTCCGGGCCGGCGTGCTCACGGCCGGCCGCCCGGACAAGGTGGCACGGCAGTTGAGCGCACTGGCACGGTGGGGCGCGACAGTGCCCGGCGGCTACCAGGCCGCCGCCGCCCGCGCCGCAGGGGACGTCGCGCTGTGGGACGAGCGCGGCACCCGCACGTTCGCCCAGGCCGTTGAGCGGAGTACCCGACTGGCCAACGGTCTCGGCGCACACGGTGTCCAGGCCGGGCATCGGATCGCGCTGCTGTGCCGCAACCACAGCGCGATGGTGGAGTCGATCATCGCGTGCGGGCTGCTCGGCGTGGACACGGTGCTGCTGAACACGGGCCTGTCCGCGTCGGCGGTCGGCGACGTGATCGGCCGGCACCACCCGGACGCGGTGCTCGCCGACGACGAGTTCTCGCCGATCATCCAGCAGGTGCCAGGAAACTTCCTGCGGATCAGCACGTGGGCCTCCAACAAGACGGGCTACCCGACGGTCGACGACGTGATCGACAGCGCACCGGACGGCAAGCCACAGCCGACGGACCGGCCAGGACGGATCGTGGTGCTGACGTCCGGTACCACCGGCACGCCGAAGGGCGCGCAACGGCCGACACCGAAGGGGCTCGCGGCCGCGGCCGCCGTGCTGTCGCGGATTCCGTTGCGGGCGGGGGAGCGGATCTTCGTGGCCGCGCCGCTGTTCCACACGTGGGGCCTGGCCGCGATGCAGCTCGGCATGCCGTTGCGCGCCACACTGACCCTGCAACGGAGGTTCGACCCGGAGCTGGCGTTGCGCACCATTTCGGAACACAAATGCACTGCCCTGTTCGCGGTGCCGATCATGCTGCAGCGCATTCTCGACCTGCCGAAACGGCTCCGGGGCCGCTACGACCTGTCTGCGCTGCGGATCGTGGCCAGCAGCGGGTCGGCGCTGCCCGGCTCGTTCGTGACGGCGTTCCAGGACGCGTTCGGCGACGTGCTCTACAACCTGTACGGCTCAACGGAAGTGTCGTGGGCCAGCATCGCCGACCCGTCCGACCTGCGCGCGGCACCGACCACGGCCGGCCGATGCCCACCCGGCACAAGGGTCGGCGTCTTCGACGATCACGGCAACCCGGCACCGCCGGGCGCGGACGGCCATCTGTTCGTGGGCAACGAAATGCTGTTCGACGGTTACACGGAGGGCGGCAGCCTGCCCATGGCCCACAAGATGATGTCCACCGGTGACAGGGGCTACCTTGACGCGGCCGGTCGGCTGTTCGTCACGGGCAGGCAGGACGAGATGATCGTGTCGGGCGGCGAGAACGTGTTCCCACGCCCGGTCGAGGAGGCGTTGATCGCGCTGCCGCAGGTGCGTGACGTGGCCGTGGTTGGCGTACCGGACGACGAGTTCGGCCAGCGGCTGGCGGCGTATCTGGTGCTGTGGCACGGCGCGCGCCTTGACGAGGACGCCGTGCGGACGCATGTGCGGACGCGGCTGGCACGGTTCGCGGTACCGAGGGACGTGTACTTCGTGTCGGAACTGCCGCGCAACGCCACGGGGAAGGTGATGAAGCGGCTGCTCAACGACGACACCTGGCCGCTCGACGGCACCAGCGCGTGACATGATCGGGTCGTGCCAACATTTACCGCGCCCGATGGGACCGAACTCGCTTACCACGTCACAGGTGCTGGTGCGCCGGTGGTCTGCCTGCCCGGCGGTCCG
>DATBCR010000519.1:0-9866 GCA_036270375.1 Pseudonocardiaceae bacterium
ACCTGGTCGTGAACCGGTCAGCCCAACTGGCGGCGCAGGCTGTGCAGGTCGCCGAGCACCCACGCCGACGTCAGCACGCCGCCGGCCGACGCGAAGAACGCGGCGCCGCAGTACAGGATCTCCTCGTCGACCAGTGACCTCATGTGTTCTGCGGGAAGCCCAGATTCACGCCGCCGTGCGACGGGTCGAGCCACCGGCTCGTCACGACTTTGGCTCTGGTGAAGAAATGCACGCCATCCGGACCGTACGCGTGCGTGTCGCCGAACAGTGAGTCCTTCCAGCCGCCGAAGGAGTAGTACGACACCGGCACCGGGATCGGGACGTTCACGCCGACCATGCCGACCTCGATCTCGTTCTGGAACCGCCGGGCGGCGCCGCCGTCGTTGGTGAAGATGGCGGTGCCGTTGCCGTACGGGTTGGCGTTCACCAGTTCGATCGCGGCGTCGTAGCTCGGCACGCGAACGACCGACAGCACCGGGCCGAAGATCTCGTCCGTGTAGACCGACATGTCCGGCCGGACATTGTCGAAAAGCGTTGGCCCGAGCCAGAATCCGGCGCTGTCACCGTCAACCGGATGCCCACGGCCGTCCACCGCCAACGTAGCGCCTTCCGCCACTCCGGCATCCAAATAGGACACCACCTTGTCCCGGTGGGCCGCGGTGACCAGCGGGCCCATCTCGCAGCCGGGCCTGCGGCCGTCGCCGACCCGTAGGCCCGCGATGCGCTGCCGGACCCGCTCGATGAGCCCGTCCCCGGTCGGGTCCACCGCGACGACAACCGAGATCGCCATGCACCGCTCCCCCGCCGAACCGAAACCGGCCGACACGGCGGCGTCCGCGGCCAGGTCCAGGTCCGCGTCCGGCAGCACGACCATGTGGTTCTTCGCGCCGCCGAGTGCCTGCACCCGCTTGCCGTTCCCGGTCCCTCGCCCGTACACGTACCGCGCGATCGGCGTCGACCCCACGAACGACACGGCCCGCACCTGCGGATGGTCCAGAATCCGGTCCACGGCCACCTTGTCGCCGTGCACCACGTTGAACACCCCGGCCGGCAGGCCCGCCTCCGCCCACAGCTCGGCGAGGAAATTCGCCGAGGACGGGTCCTTCTCGCTCGGCTTGAGCACCACCGCGTTGCCGCACGCGATCGCGTTCGGCGCGAACCACAGCGGCACCATCGCCGGGAAGTTGAACGGCGAGATGATGCCCACGACACCCAGCGACTGCCGCAGCGAGTACACGTCCACCCGGGTCGACGCGTTCTCGCTGAAGTCCCCCTTGAGCAACTGCGGAATACCGCACGCGAACTCGACCGACTCCAACGCCCGCTGGATCTCGCCGCCCGCGTCGGACAGCACCTTCCCGTGCTCCGCCGTGACGATCTCCGCCAGTTCCCCCTTGCGCCGGTTGAGCAGTTCACGGAACGCGAACAGCACGTTGGCCCGCGCGGTGAGCGACGCGTTCCGCCAGCCCCGCCACGCCGATGCGGCCGCCGCGACCGCGTGGTCCACCTCGGCCTCGGTGGCGAAGTCGACCTGCGCCGCGACCTGCCCGGTGGCCGGGTCGTAGACCTTCCCGGTCCGCTCGGCCACCCCGCCCCACGGCTTGCCGTCGATCCAGTGCGTGATCCGGCTCATCTCTTCATCTCCGCATCCGTCACCGCGATGACGTCGGCAAGGATGCCGAGCGCCTCCTCCGCCTCGTCCTCGGTCAGCGACATCGGCGGCGCCAGGCGCAGCACGTTGCCGTGCAGGCCGCCCTTGCCCACCAGCAGACCGCGTTCCCGCGTCGCTTCCATGGCCATCGACGCGGCCGCCGGGCTCGGCTCGGTGCTGCCCGGCGTGACCAGCTCGATGCCGATCATCAGGCCCTTGCCCCGGATGTCGCCGACCACGTCGTGCCCGTCGGCGGCCTCCCGCAGCCCGCCGATCAGCCGGTCGCCCAGTTTGGCCGCGTTGGACTGCAAATCGTGGTCCAGCAAGTACTTCAGGGTCGCCGTAGCTCCCGCGGTGGACAGCGGGTTGCCGCCGAACGTGGAGATCGAGTTGGCGGACAGGCAGTCCATCACCTCGGCCCGCGCCACCACACCACCGATGGCCATGCCGTTGCCGAGCCCCTTGGCGAACGTCATCGCGTCCGGCACCACGCCGTGCGCCTGCATGCCCCAGAAGTGCTCGCCGGTCCGCCCCCACCCGGTCTGCACCTCGTCCGAGATCAGCAGGATGCCGTACTCGTCGAGCACCTCCTTGAAGGCGCGGAACATGCCGTCCGGCGGCACCGCGAACCCGCCGACGCCCTGGATCGGCTCGGCGATCATGCACGCCACGTCACCGGCGGTCGTGGTCTGCATCACGTCCCGCAGGTCGGCGACGCACGCGGCGATGTACTCGGCGTTCGTCAGGTCGCGGAACGGGCTGCGGTAGCGGTAGCCACCGTGCACGTAGCTCACGTTCAGCGGGTGCAGCGACGTGGCCGACCAGCCCCGGTTGCCGGTGATGGCGATCGTGCCGAAGCCGCGGCCGTGGTAGGAGTTGCGCAGCGCGAGTACCTGGTTGCTGCGCCGGTACTGCGTCGCGAGCATCAACGCGGTCTCGTTGGCCTCGGTCCCCGAGTTCGTGAAGAACACCTTGGCGTCCGGGATGCCGGAAAGTTCCGCGATCTTCTCGGCCAGTTCGACCTGCTGCCGGATCAGGTACAGCGTCGAGGTGTGCATGACGCCGGTGTCCAGTTGCGCGCGGATCGCCTCCCGGATCTCCGCGATGTCGTAGCCGATCGCGTTGGTCAGGATGCCGGCGAAGAAGTCGAGGTACGTGTTGCCTTCCGCGTCCGTCACCCGCCGGCCGTCGCCCCGCACGATCTCGATCGGCTCCTGGTAGTACACGGCCACCCAGTTCGGCAGCACGGTGCGGTGTCGCGCCAGCAACTCGGCATGCGTCATTGCGGTCCTTCCATAGGACGGGTGCGCTGCATCGAGTGTGGCCAGCCGCGGTATGCCACCGCCACGGACAACATGTATCGGAAACCGGCCGCCTGGATTACGTTGTGCACACTCCATGCAGGCAGGAGGCCTGATGTACCCGACCGTCTCGGACGTGCTCGCGCTGCCGGTGATCCGCAGGGGCCGGCCGACGCTGGTCGCCGGGCGGGCCGGCACGGACCACCGGGTGCGGTGGGTGCATGCCGCCGAGGTGGCCGACATCGCGCACCTGCTGCAGGGCGGCGAACTGGTGCTGACCACCGGTATTGCGCTGCCGGACGACAACCCGGCGCTCACGCGCTACGTGGACGAGCTGGCCGGCGTCGGCGCGGCCGGGCTGGTGGTCGAGCTGGTCCGGCGCTGGCGGGGCGGCCTGCCGCAGGCCCTGGTGATCGCGGCCGACCGGCGGGCGCTGCCACTGGTCACGCTGTCCGAGGAGACCCGGTTCGTGTCGGTCACCGAGGCGGTGATCGCGCTGATCCGGGACGCGCAACTGGCCGAACTGCGGGCCGCGGAGCAGGTGCACGAGACGTTCACCGCGCTCACGGTGTCCGGCGCGGAACCGGCCGAGGTGCTGCGCGAAGTGGCCAGGACCGCGCGGCTGCCCGTGGTGCTGGAAACCCTGTCGCACGACGTGCTGGCCTACGACTCGGCCGGCGCCGACCCGACCGCGCTGCTGGCCGACTGGCGAACCCGGTCCAAGGCGGTCACCGTGCCCAAACGCACCGGCTACCACCAGGAGAGCGGCTGGCTGGTCACCGTGGTCGGCGCGCGGGGCGACGACTGGGGCCGGCTGGTGCTGATGTGCCCGGAACCGCCGCAGCACCCGCAGGTCGTCGTGGTCGAGCGGGCCGCGTCCGCGCTCGCGGTGCACCGGCTGTTGGCCCGTGACCGCGAGACCCTGGAACGGCAGACCCACCGGACCCTGCTCACCGAACTGCTCGCACCCGGCGCGCTGCCGGCCGACCTGACCACCCGGGCCGCCGCGCTCGGCATCCCGCTGGAGGGCCGTACCCTGGTCGGGCTCGCGGTCCGGCCGCGCACCGCACAGGCATCGCTCGCACCCGCACTGGCCGCCCAGGAACTGTTGCGTGACCTGGCCGACGCGACCGCGCTGGCCGCCCGCCGGGCCGCCGTGCCCGCGCTGGTCGGGGTGGTCGACGACACCAGCGTGCGGGCCCTGATCGCGATCGACGACGAGAACGTCGGCCCGGTGCTGCGGCGGGTCGCCAGGGGTATCCACCACGCCGTGGAGCCGAACCCGCGCGCCCTGCCGGTGGTGGTCGCGGTCGGCACCACGGTCGACGCGGTCGTGGACGCCCGCCGGTCCCTCGTCGAGGCCGCGCACGTCGCCCAGGCGGCTCTGCGCACGAACGACAACCGCGACTACCACCGCCTCGACGACGTCCGGCTGCGCGGACTGCTGCACCTGCTGCGCGAGGACGAGCGGCTGGTCTCGTTCGCCGCACGGGAACTCGGCCCGCTGCTGGCCAGGGACGAACACGCCGGCAGCCGGCTGGTGGACGCGCTGCGGCACTACTGCGAGCACGGCGGCAACAAGTCGGCCGCGGCCGGATCCGCGCACCTGTCCCGGACGGCGTACTACCAGCAGCTGGCCCGGATCGAACAGGTGCTCGGCGTGTCACTCGAGGACCCGGAGTCGATGTTGTCACTCTACGTCGCGCTGCTCGCGATGGACGTGGACGGCACGCACCCTGCAAGTGAACAGAGTGTTCGATCCCGGAGCCAACGGTGGACACAATGACACTGCCGTTCGCGGGCCGTTACGTCGACTATTCCCGGATGCGACCGGCGGAAACACGCGATTGCGAGTATCCGCCGGCACACTCCTCATCTCGACGGGAGTAACCCATGCCACTGACCGACGAACCGACGCAGACCGCAACGGTCCAGATCACGGCGCCGGACGGCCGGGTAGAGCTGGCCGACCCGGCGGCCTTGGCGGACAGCCCGTACAGCAATCCCGAACTGGCGCCGGTGCCGGTGGCGAAGCGCACCTGGAACACCTACAACTACTCGGCGCTGTGGATCGGCATGTCGCACAACCTGCCGACCTACGCGCTGGCCGCCGGCCTGATCGCGATCGGCATGAACGCGTGGCAGGCGCTGCTCACCATCACGCTCGGCAACATCATCGTGTTGCTGCCGATGCTGCTCAACAGCCACGCCGGCACCAAGTACGGCATCCCGTTCCCGGTGTTCGCCCGAGCGTTCTACGGGGTGCGCGGCGCGAACGTGGCGGCGCTGCTGCGGGCGTTCATCGCGTGCGGCTGGTTCGGCATCCAGACGTGGATCGGTGGCGAGGGTGTCTACGTGATCGTCGGCAAGCTGGCCGGCAACAGCTGGATCAACGCCGGACAGCTTTTCGGCCAGCCGTGGACGCTGTGGCTGTCGTTCGCGGTGTTCTGGGTGATCCAGATCGGCATCATCTGGCGCGGCATGGACACCTTGCGGCGCTTCGAGAACTGGGCCGCGCCGTTCGTGCTCGTGGTGTTCGTCGCGTTGCTGATCTGGATCCTCGGCAAGGCCGGCGGGGTGGGTCCGCTGTTGTCGCAGCACTCCGGGCTCGGCTGGGGCAGCGCGTTCTGGAAGGTGTTCCCGCCGTCGCTGATGGCGATGATCGCGTTCTGGTCCACGATGTCGCTGAACATGCCGGACTTCACGCGGTTCGCGCGCAGTCAGCGTAACCAGCGGCGCGGCCAGATCCTCGGCCTGCCGACCACCATGACGTTCTTCTCCGTGTTGTCGGTCCTCATCACATCGGGCACGATCGCGGTCTATGGCAGCGCGATCTGGGATCCGATCCAACTGGCCACGAAGTTCTCCAGCCCCGTCGTGGTGATCCTCGGGCTGTTCACCGTGCTGGTGGCCACCGTGTCGGTGAACGTGGCCGCCAACGTGGTGTCGCCGTCCTACGACTTCTCCAACGCGGCACCGAAATGGGTGACGTTCCGGACCGGCGGGCTGATCACCGGTGTGGTCGCGGTGGCGATGCAGCCGTGGCGGCTGCTGTCCAACCCGCACGTCTACATCTTCGTGTGGCTCGGCTTCTACGGCGGCCTGATCGGCGCGGTCGCCGGTGTGCTCGTCGCCGGCTACTGGGTGATCCGGCGGACCGAGTTGGACCTGGCCGACCTGTACCAAGGGGCGGGCGGCAAGTACTGGTTCAGCGGCGGCTGGAACATCTCCGCGCTGGTGGCGACCGTTATCGGCGCCGTGCTCGCGGTCGGCGGCGCGTACTCCGCACCCGGCCAGGGTCCGTTCCCCGCCGACGGCCTGATCCCGTTCCTCAAACCGCTCTACGACTACAGCTGGGCAGTAGGGTTCCTCGCCGGCTTCGTGGTCTACCTCGTGCTGTCCCTACCGGCACGCAGCAAGGCCCCGGCGCCACTGGTCCCCGTGCCCGCGACGCAGGATTAATCACCTCTCCCCGAGGGAGCTTCTGACACGAAGATGAACGTGACACGGTTCAACCGGATTACCGGGCGGCCCGCCCCATCTTCCCAGCACCGGGGAGCCTGCCACGCAGACGGGAGTTTCTGAGACGTGCTTTCCTACCCGTACCTGACTGGACATGGCCATTGTGGAGCGCGTATCGGGTTGAGGACCTCGCCCGGGCTCATCCGAGCCGGCCGGTCGACTACACACAGGTCGACCACTGTCGCCTTTGATCGTTGTCACCCGTTCGGTCACTGTTGCTTGCGCACCATCGACACCCCAACGTTAACTGGCATCGAACATGTGTTCGAGCATAGGGAGAATGTCTATGGGCGACACCGACCGGTGCCAGTACGCCACGCCGCTCCGCGGGTGCACGTCTGGCGAGGTCAGGTTCGGTGGCCTGCGGTGAGGATCACCCGGGTCTCCTACTCGATCGGCTTGCATGCGGGTAAGTGGGTGGCGTTGTCCGAGCAGGCGGTGCGTTTGGGTCTGGTGCGGTCGTTGGTGTGGCAGCGCTATGGCTCGATGGCCGGGGTTGGGGTGTCGGATCGGCAGGTCCGGGATGCGTGGATGGCCGATGGTACGGCCGACGGGTTTGGCGTGTTGGCCAATGCGTGGAAGGAAACCGTCCGCGACGCCGTCGGGGATATCCGAGCCAGCAGGGAGGCCGCGAAGGTCGCGGTCCGGCGGTGGATCCACCGTGCCATCCCGGCCGAGGCCGACCGGAAACACCTGTACACCCTGCTCAAGCGGGATCAGTGGGTGAGCGAGCCTCGGCTACGGCGGTTGATGCGTAAGCACTGGCGGCGCGGTCGCAATCACACCACGAACCAGATCATCATCCGCGCCGACAAGGTTCGCACGTTCATCCTCACCGAGGGCGGAAACGTGTGGCTCAACGTGCCCGGCTTGCTGCCGCGCACTAGCGTGGCAGTGCCGTTGGCCACTACCCGGGCTCCGACTGGGACGCTGCGGCTGATCCTGCGGGGCGGCCGGGTGGAGGTGCACCACCAGATCGACGACGCCAGCGTGAAGTCTGCGCGCCGCCTGTGCGGGGACCGGCAGATCGGGGTGGACAAGGGCTATTCGGAAGTTCTCACCGACTCCGACGGAGTACATCACGGTCCCGAGTTGGGTGGGCTGCTGCGCACCCGCTCGGATGTGCTCAAGGCCCGTAACGCCGCCCGGGCGAAGCTCCGCTCGATAGCCAACCAGGCCACCCTGCGGGGTCAGCACACCAAGGCCTGCCGTATCCGGGCCAACAACCTGGGCACGGTCAAGAAAGACCGACAAGAGCAGCGGTGGAAACACCAAGTGCGGGACGTTACCTACCGGGCTGCGCACCGGGCGGTGGACAAAGCGAAGGTGATCGTCGCGGAGGACCTGACCCGCCCGTTCACCGGCCGCAAGAAGTTGGGACGCAACACCAATCGGCGGTTGGCGGCCTGGACCAAAGGCATCACCGCACAAGCACTCACACACGTGTCGGACCGCAGAGGTTCTGCGGTGCGACTGGTCAACGCGGCCTACACCTCGCAAGTCATCCCCGGAACCAGCACCCTCGGTGTCCGTGACGGGGATCGGCTTCACTGCACATCGTGCGGGGTCGTGTGGGACGCCGACCACGCCGCTGCGATCAACGTCCTGGACCGGAACGCCGATCCCGACATCGGCCTGTACACCCCGCACGTGCGGGTGAAGCAGATCATCCAGGAACGGGCTGATCGCCATAGGTCCAGACTGCCGGACCAGGACTCCAACACCGCAGGCGACTGTCGGTGCGGAGAGCGAATGATCCAAACCTATGGTCAGCAATGACCAGCGAAAAGGAAGCAGAACGCACAGTGGCGGAGATTGTCAGGGCCGGCCTCGTCCAGCAGGCCTGGACCGGCGACAAGCAGTCCATGATCGAGGCGTCCGTGCGCGCGGTCGGCACCGCGGCGGCCGCCGGCGCCCAGGTGGTGTGCCTGCAGGAACTGTTCTACGGGCCGTACTTCTGCCAGGTGCAGGACACCGAGTACTACGGCTACACGGAAGGCATCCCGGACGGCCCGACGACCCGCCTGATGTGCGACCTCGCCAAGGAGCACGGCGTGGTGCTCATCGTGCCGATGTACGAACAGGACCAGCCGGGCGTCTACTACAACACGGCGGCCGTGATCGACGCGGACGGCCGGTACCTCGGCAAGCACCGGAAAAACCATATCCCGCAGGTGAAGGGCTTCTGGGAGAAGTTCTACTTCCGGCCGGGCAACCTCGGCTACCCGGTGTTCGACACCGCGGTCGGCCGGATCGGCGTGTACATCTGCTACGAGCGGCACTTCCCGGAGGGTTGGCGGGCGCTCGGGCTTGCCGGCGCCCGGATCGTGTTCAACCCGTCCGCGACCAGCCGTGGGCTGTCCCAGTACCTGTGGCGGCTGGAACAGCCCGCGGCCGCGGTCGCCAACGAGTACTTCGTCGGCGCGATCAACCGGGTCGGCGTGGAACCGTTGGGTGACAACGACTTCTACGGCCAGACGTACTTCGTCGACCCGCGTGGGCAACTCGTCGGAGAACCGGCGTCGGACACCAAGGACGAGGTCGTTGTGCGCGATCTCGACATGGGCACGCTGGCCGAGGTGCGCGACCTGTGGGCGTTCTACCGGGACCGCAGGCCGGAAACCTACTCGTCGATCGTCCAGGCCTGAACCGGGAAGCAGCGACATGACCATCTTGATCAGCGGCGGCACCGTCATCACGTCGACCGGTGCCGTCGCGGCCGACGTGCTCGTCGACGGGGAGACCGTCGCGGCGCTGTGCCGGCCGGGCACCAACGTCCTTGGCTTGGCGGACCGGGTGATCGACGCGACCGGGAAGTACGTGCTGCCCGGCGGTATCGACGCGCACACCCACATGGAGATGCCGTTCGGCGGCACGGCGTCGCACGACACGTTCGAGACCGGTACCCGGGCCGCCGCCTGGGGCGGCACCACCACGATCATCGACTTCGCAGTACAGGCAAAGGGAACCTCACTGCTGTCCACATTGGACCGTTGGCACGGCAAGGCGGACGGCAACTGCGCGATCGACTACGGCTTCCACATGATCGTCTCCGACGTCAACGACACATCGTTGAAGGAGATGGAATCCTGCATCGACGCCGGTGTGAACAGCTTCAAGATGTTCATGGCGTACCCCGGCGTCTTCTACGCGACCGACGGCGAGATCCTGCTCGCGATGCAGCAGGCGGCACGGACCGGCGGCACGGTGATGATGCACGCGGAGAACGGCATCGCCATCGATCAGCTCGTCGTGCAGGCCATCGAGTCCGGCCGGACCGCCCCGGTCGAGCACGGCCTGACCCGGCCGCCGGAGCTTGAGGGCGAGGCGACGTCGCGGGCGATCACGCTGGCCAAGGTCACCGGCGCGCCGCTCTACATCGTGCACCTGTC
>DATBCR010000520.1:0-3330 GCA_036270375.1 Pseudonocardiaceae bacterium
GGATGCCAAGGTCCGCGAGTCGGGTTCGGGCGAGTCGGCTGTCCCAGCGCCGGTTGAGCTTGGCGCCCATGGTGACCAGTTCCGCCGCCGTGAAGTCGGCGTACAGCGGGGTGTCCTGGGCCACGAAGCCGACGTCGGCCAGCACGGCGGTGTCGCCGTAGGGCGATACGCCGAAGACCCTGACCTCCCCGGCGTCGGGCCGCAGCAGCCCGACGGCCATGTGCAGCAGGGTGCTCTTGCCCGCCCCGTTGGGCCCGACCAGCGCGGCGATACGTCCCAACGGCAGGTGCAGCGAGCAGTCGCGCAAGGCCCAGTTCTCGCCGTACCGCTTGCCGAGCCGGTCGGTTTCCAGTGCCGTATCCACTGTTGTCCTTTCTGGACCGTTCATGCGTTCTCCTCTTGCAACCGGCCGTCGGCCAGAGTCGCCCGTAGCGTCGTGTCGACCAGCGCGACGATGTCGTCCTCGGTCAGCCCGGCCAGCTGGGCCCGGCGCAGCCACGCCACGAGGTCCTCGCGTAGCTCGGCCTGGTTGCCGAGCGAGGCGCCGGCCAGCGTGCGGGTCACGAACGTGCCCACCCCGGGGCGGCCTTCCGCCAGTCCCTCGATCTCCAACTCCCGGTAGGCCTTCAGCACCGTGTTGGGGTTGATCGCCAGCGACTGGGCCACGTCACGCATCTTCGGCAACTGGTCGCCTGGCTCGAGCAAGCCCACCCGCAGCGCCTGCTTGACCTGCTGCACCAACTGCATGTACGTGCTCACCTTCGACCGGCTGTCCAGCACGAACTCGATCACCCAGCCAACCTTTCCTACTGTCTTACGACAATAAGACAGAACCAGCCAGACGATGCCATGTCAAGACGAGACGAGCGTTCGGCTACACGTGCGACCCAGCCCGACAGGCCGTACCTCGAAGTAGGAGTCGAAGGGCGGTCAGGCGTTTCCGTCGAAAAGGCTGGTCACCGAGCCGTCCTCGAAGACCTCCTGGATCGCCCTTGCCAGCAGCGGTGCGATGGACAGCACCGTCATGCCGGGGAATCGCTTCTCGTCCGGGATCGGCAACGTGTTGGTGAAGATCACCTCGCGGGTGCCGCAGTCCTTGAGTCGCCGCGACGCCGGGCCGGACAGCACGCCGTGGGTCGCGGCCAGCACCACGTCCGACGCGCCTTCGTCCAGCAACTGCCGTACCGCCTTGGCGATGGTGCTGCCGGTGTCCACCATGTCGTCTATCACCACGCACAGCCGGCCCTTGATCTCGCCGACCACCCGGTTGGCGACGACCTCGTTCGGCTTGAGCGGGTCGCGTGTCTTGTGGATGAACGCGATCGGCACGCCACCGAGCTGGTCAGCCCATTTCTCCGCCAGCTTCGTGCGTCCGGAGTCCGGCGAGACCACCGTCATGTTCTCGCTGGAATAGGCCGCCGCGACGTGCTTCGCGAGTAGGTTCTGAGCGAAAAGGTGGTCTACCGGGCCGTCGAAGAATCCCTGGATCTGGGCCGTGTGCAGGTCGACCGTCATGATCCGGTCGGCGCCCGCCGTTTTGAAAAGATCCGCGATCAAACGGGCCGAGATCGGTTCGCGGCCCTTGTGTTTCTTGTCCTGCCGCGCATACGGATAGAACGGCATGATCACGGTGATCCGCTTGGCGCTCGCGCGTTTGAGCGCGTCCACCATGATCAGCTGTTCCATCACCCACTTGTTGATCGGCTCGCAATGGCTCTGGATGACGAACGCGTCGCTGCCGCGCACCGACTCGTCGAATCGGATGAAGATCTCCCCGTTCGCGAAGTCGTAAGCAGACTGCGGGGTGATCTCGACATTGAGGTGTTTGGCGACCTCCTCGGCCAGTTCCGGATGTGCGCGGCCGGAGAAGAACATCATGTGTTTCTTGGGTGTCCCATTTTTCGGGCTCATGTTCCCTCACCGTCGTCTTCGCCATCGGTCTCGGTCGCCGCCAGTGCGTCCAGCGCCCGCTGTGCCGCCGCTGCCGCCGGGGTGCCGGGCCGCCGCCGCAGCACCCAGTTCTCGATGTTGCGTTGTGCGCCACCGGATACCGCCAGCGCGCCGGGCGGCACGTTCCGCCGCAGCACGGTGCCCGCTCCGCTGTACGCGCCGTCGCCGACCGTGACCGGTGCGACGAACATGTTGTCGCTGCCGGTGCGCACGTGCGAGCCGACCACGCTGCGGTGCTTGTGCACGCCGTCGTAGTTCACGAACACGCTGGACGCACCGATGTTGCTGTGCTCACCGATGGTGGCGTCCCCAACGTAACTCAGGTGTGGCACCTTCGACCCGGCGCCGATCTCCGAGTTCTTGACCTCGACGAACGTGCCTATCTTGCCGCCGTCGCCAAGCCTCGTACCGGCCCGCAGGTAGGCGAACGGCCCGACGCTGGCACCAGGCCCGATCCACGCCCCCGACCCGTGCGTACGGATCACCGTCGCGCCGGGACCGACCGTCACATCGGTCAACGTGGTGTCCGGGCCGATGTGCGCGCCCGCACCGACCGTGGTCGCGCCGTGCAATTGCACCCCGGGCGCCAGCACGACGTCCCGCGCGAGTTCGACGTCCGCGTCCAGCCACGTCGTCGCCGGGTCGACCATGGTCACGCCGGCCCGCATCCAGCGCCGTAGCAGCCTGCGGTTGAGTTCCGCCCCCAGGCTGGACAACTGGACCCGGTCGTTCACGCCCTCGACCTGCCACGCGTCGTCGCACGCCACCGCGCCGATCGCGCGGCCGTCCGCCCGCGCGATGCCGAGCACGTCGGTGAGATACAGCTCACCCTGTGCATTGTCGGTGGACAACCGAGCCAGCGCGCGCCCGAGCACGGCCGCGTCGAACGCGTACACCCCGGAGTTGATCTCGGCGATGGCGCGCTGCGCCGCCGTCGCGTCCGCCTGTTCGACGATCCCGGTGACCAGGCCGGCCGCGTCCCGGATGATCCGGCCGTAGCCGGTCGGGTCGGTCACGACGGATGTCAGCACGGTCGCGCCGTAACCGCCGTCGGCGTGCGCGGCGAGCAGTGTGCGCAGGGTGTTCGTGGTGAGCAGCGGCACGTCCCCGTAGGTCACCAGCACGGTGCCGGCCAGTTCAACGGGCAGTTGGTTCAGCGCGCAGGACACCGCGTGCCCGGTGCCGCGCTGCTTCTCCTGGTAGGCCACGGTGACCGGCCGGCCGACGTTCTTGGTCACCTCGACGAGATGTTCGGTGACCTGGTCCCGGCCGTGCCCGACCACCACCACCAGATGGTCCGGGTCGATGCCGGCGACCGCGCGCACCGCGTGGTCCACCAACGTGCGGCCGGCGATGCGGTGCAGCACCTTGGGAATCGCC
>DATBCR010000521.1:0-6597 GCA_036270375.1 Pseudonocardiaceae bacterium
TCCAGAACGGGTTGGGCAGGAACCGGACGTCCATCACCAGATCGGCGTCCATCGGCAGGCCGTACTTGTAGCCGAAGGACAGCACGGTGACCCGGGTGCGGGTGCTGGCCTCGCTGCCGAACGCGTCTTCGATCTTGGCGCGCAACTGGTGCACGGACAGGGAAGTCGTGTCCAGCACCAAGTCTGCCTGTTCGCGCAGCGGCGTGAGCAGGTGCCGTTCGGCCTCGATGCCGTCCGCGAGCCGGCCGTCGCCCTGCATCGGGTGCGTGCGGCGGACCTGCTCGAACCGCCGGATCAGCACGTCGTCGGTGGCTTCGAGGAACAGCACCCTCGGCTTGTAGCCTCGGGCGTCCAGATCCTTGATCACCGCGGCGAGGTCGTCGGTAAACGCGCGGCTGCGCACGTCCATCACGACCGCCACCCTTGAGATCGCGCCACGGGCCTGCGCGCCCAGTTCGACCATGGTGGCGACAAGTTCCGGTGGCAGGTTGTCCACCACGAACCAACCGAGATCCTCTAGGCACTTGGCCGCCGTGCTGCGGCCGGCACCGGACAGCCCGGTGACAACGGCCACCTCGACCCCGGACGACGCCGGTCCAGCCGGCGGCCCGGCCTGGCTACTCACTCCCGCCTCCCACATGGTCGTCGGCGCCGCGCACGGCGGCACCGGTTGTGCTGCTCTCTGCAGTCTCTTTTCCCCTTGTGCCGCCTGCCTTTTCGGCGGACAGCACGGTGTGCACCGCGGCCGCGGTGTGCCGGCCGACGCCCGGCACCTCGCTGATCTCGTCCACAGTGGCCGACGCGAGCCGTTTCAGCGACCCGAAATGCTTCAGCAGCGCGGTCCGCCGGGCGGCACCGAGCCCGGGGATCTCGTCTAGCGCGGACATCGTCATCCGTTTGGACCGTCGCTGCCGGTGGTACGTGATGGCGAACCGGTGCGCCTCGTCCCGGACCCGCTGCAACAGGTACAGCGCCTCGCTCGTGCGCGGCAGGATGGCCGGGTCCGGTTCACCGGGCAGCCACACCTCCTCCAGCCGCTTGGCGAGGCCGACGATCGCCACGTCCGTGATGCCGAGTTCGGCCAGCACGTCCGCGGCCGCCTCGACCTGCGGTGCGCCACCGTCCACAACGTACAGGTTGGGCGGGTAGGCGAACCGGCGCGGCCGGCCGGTGGTCGGGTCGATGCCGGCACGGATAGTGCTGCCGGTGGTGTCCGGTGTGGCGTCCTGCTCGGTTTCCCGCTCCGTTTCCTGCTTGGTCTCCTCCGCGGTTTCCTGTTGGTAGCGGGTGAACCGGCGACGCGTGACCTCGGCGATGGAGCCGACGTCGCCGCCCTGCGCGCCCTCGCGGATGGCGAAGCGGCGGTATTCGGACTTGCGCGCAAGCCCGTCCTCGAACACCACGAGCGACGCCACCACGTCGCTGCCCTGCACGTGGCTGACGTCGACACACTCGATCCGCAGCGGCGCGGTGTCAAGGCCGAGCGCGTCCTGCAGTTCCTGCAGCGCGGCGGACCGGGCGGTCAGGTCGCCTGCCCGGCGCAGCTTGTGCTGCGCGAACGCCTCGGCCGCGTTGCGGGCCACGGTCTCCATCAGGGCGCGCTTGTCGCCGCGCTGCGGGATCCGCAGGTGCACCCGGGAACCACGCAACCCGGTCAGCCAGTCCTCAAGCGCATCGGCGCCGGCCGGCAGCGCGGGCACCAGCACCTCGCGCGGCACCGGGCTGCCGCCCGCGTCCGCCTGTTCGGCGAGCGCGGCCTGCTCGCCGTAGAACTGGGTGACGAACTGGGCGACCAGCGCCGCCTCGGCCGCGTCCTCGCCTTCGGCGTCGGAGATCCGGTCGATCACCCAGCCGCGCTGGCCACGGACCCGGCCGCCGCGCACATGGAACACCTGGACGGCGGCGGCCAATTCGTCCACCGCGAACGCGACCACGTCCGCGTCCGTCCCGTCGCCGAGCACCACCGCCTGCTTCTCCAGCGCCCGACGCAAAGCGCCGATGTCGTCGCGCAGCCGGGCGGCCCGCTCGAACTCCAGCTCGCTGGACGCGGCCTGCATCTGGCGTTCGAGGCGGCGGACGAGGCCGTCGGTCTTGCCGGCCAGGAAGTCGCAGAAGTCCAGCACGATGTCGCGGTGCTCGACGTCGGTGACCCGGCCGACGCACGGGGCGGAGCACTTGTCGATGTAGCCGAGCAGGCACGGCCGACCCATCTGGCCGTGCCGCTTGAACACGCCGGCCGAGCAGGTACGTGCCGGGAACACCCGCAGCAGCAGGTCGAGGGTCTCCCGGATGGCCCAGGCGTGCGCGTACGGGCCGAAGTAGCGCACGCCCTTGCGACGCGGCCCCCGGTAGACGTGCAGGCGCGGGTACTCCTCGTGCAGAGTGACCGCCAGCACCGGGTAGGACTTGTCGTCCCGGTAGCGGACGTTGAACCGGGGGTCGAACTCCTTGATCCAGTTGTACTCCAGCTGCAGCGCCTCGACCTCGGTGGACACCACGGTCCACTCGACGCCGGCGGCCGTGGTCACCATCTGGCGGGTCCTGGCGTGCAGGCCGCCGAGATCGGCGAAGTAGGAGTTCAGCCGGCTGCGCAGGCTCTTGGCCTTGCCGACGTAGATCACCCGGCGGTCCTGGTCGCGGAACTTGTACACGCCGGGTGCGTCGGGAATCGTGCCTGGCGCTGGACGATAGGTCGACGGGTCGGCCACCCACCAAGACTACGTGCCGGGTGTGACAGCGCGTCTTGGGATGGTCGGAGCGGGATGGCAGGCTGGCCCGGTGGACGTACCGTCATTGATCGACCATCTGGACACCCAGGGCTCGCTGCTCGGCGACGCGGCCGAGCGCGCGGGGCTGGCGGCGGCCGTGCCGACATGTCCCGGCTGGCTGGTCCGGGACCTGCTCCTGCACATGGGCGGCGTGCACCGGTGGGCGGCCACGGTGGTGCGGGAGGCGCTGGCGACCGCGCCGGACATCGACCAGCCGTACGACATCGTGGCCGAACTGCCAACGGACGACGCGCTGCCCGCCTGGTACCGAACCGGTCACACCGAGTTGGTGCATACACTGCGGGCCGCGCCGACCGACCTGGCGTGCTGGACGTTCCTGCCGGCACCGTCGCCGTTGGCGCACTGGGCACGCCGGCAGGCGCAGGAGACCACCGTGCACCGGGTGGACGCGGACCGCGCGACCGGCACCGGGGAGTCCCCGCCGGTGCCGACAGCCCTCGCCGATGACGGTATCGACGAATTGCTGACGTGTTCCCTGTCCGGCCGTAGCAGGCGGCTGCGGTCCAAGACGGAGCGGCTGCTGCACATCAACGCCACCGACACGGACTCGCACTGGCGGATCTGGATCGGGCCGGACGCACCGAAAGCGGTCCGGGTGGCCGGCGACGAACCGGCCGACGACACCGTGCGCGGCCCGGCCGACCAGCTCTACCTCGCGCTGTGGAATCGGTTGCCGTGGGACGGTCTGACGGTCACCGGCGCGTCGACCAAAGCCCAACTGAGCGAGCTGTGGTCGTCGAAGGTGCACATGCGCTGGTCCTGAGCCAGCACGCCGCGCGTCCCTTCATGACCCGTCGGACTCCGGCGTGGCGTGCTTTCGGTGCAGGGCACGCAGTTCCCGGATGGCCAGCACGGCACGCTCCCCGTCGGCCGCCTGGATCGCCATCACCGGCACGTACTCGTCGTGCGGCAGTTCGAGCCGCGCCCACGGCGCACCGTCCGGGAAGCTCACCGCGTGGATCAGCGACCACGGCACCAGTTGCCCGAACAGGATGTTGCGCACCTCGACGCCCTCGGCGTCCGCGATCACCCTCGGCCGCACGAACAGCAACGCGGCACAGCCGAGCGCGACCCCGATGATCACCAGCGACACCTGGTCCGCCGCACCGAACCGGACACCCGTCGAACCGCTCTTGAGCAGCACGGCCACCACGACGAACGCGACGACCAGCGCCACCGCGACCGGAACGGCGATCCGGCGCACCTTGCGCGGGCGAACCACCAGCCGGTCGGACACGTCGGCGGCCACCGTCACCCGAACCCTCGCTCGGTCCACGGCTGCCGCAGCCCGCGCAGCACCAGCGCCGCCTCCAGTGCGGCGACGCAGGCCTCGAAACCCTTGTCCTCACTGGAATCCGGCCGCCCGGACCGGTCAAGCGCCTGCTGCTCGGTGTCACACGTGAGTACGCCGTTGCCGATCGGTGTCGACTCGTCAAGCGCCACCCTGGCCAGGCCGGCGGTCAGTGCGTCGCACACGTACTCGAAATGCGGTGTGCCACCACGGATCACCGCGCCGAGCGCGACGACGGCGTCGTGGTGCTTCGCAAGCGCCTGTGCGATCACCGGCAGTTCCACCGCGCCGGCCACCCGGACCACCGTCGGCTCCTCGATGCCGGCCTGCTCGGCCGCGACGAGTGCCCGTTTGAGCAGGTTCTCGGTGATTTCGCCGTGCCAGCGCGTCGCGACGATGCCCAACCGCATCCCGGCGCAACCCGAAACCTCGGCGTCCGGCCGCCCATCACCACTCACGCGGATTTCCCCTTACAGATTCCGGGTTCTCAGTTCCAGCCGACCCGTGCCGGGCGGGCTGGAACTGGTCGAGCTCGCCGAGTTCGTGGCCCATGCGGTCCCGTTTGGTGCGCAGGTAGTGGATGTTCTCCGGGTTCGGCGAGATGGGCAGCGGGACGCGGTCAACCACGCGCAGCCCGTAGCCTTCGAGGCCGACCCGCTTGGCCGGGTTGTTGGTCAGCAACCGCATGGACCGGACACCGAGATCGCCGAGGATCTGCGCGCCGGTGCCGTAGTCCCTTGCGTCCGCAGGCACGCCGAGCGCGAGGTTGGCGTCCACCGTGTCGTGGCCGTCGTCCTGCAGTTGGTACGCCTGGAGTTTGTGCATCAGACCGATCCCCCGGCCCTCGTGCCCGCGCACGTAGAGCACGACGCCTCGGCCCTCGGCGGCCACCAGCGCCATCGCCGCGTCCAGCTGCGGGCCGCAGTCGCAGCGCAGGGAGCCGAACACGTCGCCGGTCAGGCATTCCGAGTGCACCCGTACCAGGATGTTCTCGCCATCGCCGATATCGCCGTACACCAGGGCGATGTGCTCGATCCCGTCGAGCAGGCTGTCGTAGCCGACCGCGCGGAAACCGCCGTGCGCGGTGGGGATGCGTGCCTCGGCGACCCGCTTGATCTGCTTCTCGGTGCGCCGCCGGTAGGCGATCAGGTCGGCGATGGTGATCATTTCGAGGTCGTGGTCGGCGGCGAAGACCTGAAGCTCGTCGCGGCGCGCCATGTCACCCTCGTCCTTCTGGCTGACCAGTTCGCACAGCACACCGGCCGGTCGCAGGCCGGCCAGCCGCGCGAGGTCGACCGCGGCCTCGGTGTGTCCTGGCCGGCGCAGCACGCCGCCCTCCTTGGCGCGCAACGGAACCACGTGCCCCGGCCGGTTGAAGTCGGTGGCCCGGGCGGTTGGGTCGGCGAGCAGCCGGATGGTGTGCGCCCGGTCGGTCGCGGAGATCCCGGTGCTGACACCGTGGGCGGCGTCCACGGTGACCGTGTAGGCGGTGCCCCTGCGGTCCTGATTGGTGTGGTACATCGGCGGCAGGTCGAGCCGGTCGCAGTCGGACTCGGTCAGCGGCACGCAGATGTACCCGGACGTGTAGCGGACCATGAAGGCGAGCAGCTCGGGGGTCGCCTTCTCGGCCGCGAAGATCAGGTCACCCTCGTTCTCGCGGTCCTCGTCGTCGACGACCACCACGGCCCGGCCGGCCGCGATGTCCGCGACAGCACGCTCGATAGTGTCGAAGTCCGTGAAGTCAGTCACCGGTGTCCTCGCCTCCGCGACCATTGTCCTCCCCGACCCGCGCCAGGTGCGGGCCGGCCAACCGCTCCACGTACTTCGCCAGCACGTCCACTTCCAGGTTGACCAGGTCGCCGGCCTCCCGGTCGCCGAGCGTGGTGAGTGCGAGTGTCGTCGGTATGAGAGCGACGGAGAAGTAGTCGCCACCGACCTCGACCACGGTGAGCGAAACCCCGTCCACCGCGATGGAACCCTTCTCCACCACGTACTTCGCCAGCCGTTCCGGCATCGCGAACCGGGTCACGCCGATCTCGTCCCGTGACAGGAACACCCCGGTGCCGTCCACGTGGCCCTGCATGATGTGCCCGCCGAGCCGGTCGCCGACGGCCATCGCGCGCTCAAGGTTGACCCGGTCGCCGACGTGTACCTTGGCCAGGCTGGAGCGTTGCAGTGTCTCGTTCACCACGTCCACGGTGAACCGGCCGCCAGCCACCGCCACCACGGTCAGGCACACACCGTCGACCGCGATCGAATCCCCGTGGTGCGCGTCGGACGCCACCAGCGGACCGGCGACGGTCAGCCGGGCCGCGTTGGGCATCTGCTCCACCGCGACGACCTCGCCGCGTTCCTCCACGATCCCCGTGAACACCCAATCCCTACCTAGTTTCGGACCGGTACCGCGGACACCCGCACGTCCGATCCACTCATGGTGACCTCTTCGACGGTGAACTGGTGTGCCGCGGTGATGGTCGCCACGCCCGCGTCGGCCAGTGCGACAGGTCCGCAACCGAG
>DATBCR010000522.1:0-13459 GCA_036270375.1 Pseudonocardiaceae bacterium
GTCTACGCCGTCCAGCAGTGCCGCTACCACGTCGCCGAAATTGGCGCCTGGCTTGGGGACCACAGCCAATCTGGGCATGGCTACGCCCAGCTCGGCCGCAGCCAGCAGGCCCAGGTCGGGCATGCCGACGACGGCCGCCCATGAGCCGGCGGCGGTTGCCTCGGCCAGTAGTGCCAGCAGCACGGTGGTGGATCCGCGCACCACCACCGTGCTGCCGCGTCGCAGGCCGTGTAGTGGGAGCAGGTCTGCCAGTTCCGCGCGTACCGGCAGGATCTGCCTTGCCCTTGCGGCTTCCACCGTTCGCTGGTGCTGGTCGAGGACCAGCCTGGCTCGCTGCCAGCGGGGCGAGCCGGCACCATGCGTGGAACACCCTCGCTCGCGCGGGGAGACCGCTCCCTGCGATGATGGCGAGCGGGACGCGCCCGCGTTGTCCGCGAGCGCGACCCGTGCCATCGGGAGCGGCGCCGTTGACGCCACCACCGACCCGGACACCATCCACCTCCACCACGTCAGCCGTGCACACGCCCCATGCACACGGGCCGCCGTGGGGAGACGGCGAGGCCCGATGATCGAACCCCGTGTCGACCACCTATCGTTCGAACGTATGTTCGAGCCGATGGGTCAACTTAACCGCATGGGGGTTCGGGTTGTCAACTGGATCACCCGACTGAGTGAGGGTGTCTTTCCAGGTCAACCAGGGTGGCCACGACCATCGTGACTCAGTGCGCGAAGTGCCGCGTGCCGGTCAGGTACAGCGGCACTCCGGCCGCCTCCGCCGCCGCGATCACCTCGGCGTCGCGGACCGAGCCGCCGGGCTGGACCACCGCGCGTACGCCGGCCGCCAGCAGCACCTCAAGGCCGTCGGAGAACGGGAAGTACGCGTCCGACGCGGCCACCGCGCCCTTGGCCCGGTCGCCAGCACGAGTCACCGCCAGCCGGGCCGCGTCCACCCGGTTGACCTGGCCCATGCCGGCGCCGACGGTGGCACCGTCGTGCGCGAGCAGGATCGCGTTGGACTTCACCGCGCGTACCGACCGCCACGCGAACGTCAAGTCCGCCAACGTATCCGCGTCAACCGGGTCGCCGCACGCGAGCTTCCAGTTGACGGGGTCGTCGCCGGGTGCGCTCACCGCGTCCCTCGTCTGCAGGAGCAGGCCGCCGGACACCGCGCGCAGTTCCGCGCCGCCCCTTGCCGGTGGCTCGGCGACCAGGATGCGCACGTTCTTCCGTCGTGCCAACACATCCAGCGCGCCGTCGGCGTAGGACGGGGCCACCACCACCTCGGTGAACACCTCGGCCACCTGCTCCGCCATCGCCACCGTGACCTCGCGGTTGGCCGCGATCACACCGCCGAACGCGCTGACCGGGTCGCACGCGTGCGCCTTGCGGTGCGCGTCCGCGATCGCCGACGGTTCAGCAAGCGCGGAAATCGCGATGCCACACGGGTTCGCGTGCTTGATGATGGCCACGCACGGGCTGTCGTGGTCGTGCGCGGCACGCAAGGCGGCGTCCGCGTCGACGTAGTTGTTGTACGACATCTCCTTGCCGTGCAACTGTTCCGCGGTCGCCAGGCCGGGGCGGCCGTAATCGGACAGGTACAGCGCGGCGTCCTGGTGCGGGTTCTCGCCGTAGCGCAGCACGGTGCCGCGGTGCCAACTCGCGCCGACCCACGCCGGGAAGTTCGACTCGGTGTCCGGCGCGAGCACGCTGCCCATCCACGACGCCACCGCGATGTCGTAGGAAGCGGTGTGCCGGAAGGCGTCCACGGCGAGCGAGCGACGGTCCGCGAACGTGAAACCGCCGGACCGGACCTGCTCGGCCACCCACTCGTAGCGCGCCGGATCGACGACGACCGCCACGTTCGCGTGGTTCTTCGCGGCCGCGCGCACCATGGCCGGGCCGCCGATGTCGATCTGCTCCACGCAGTCCTCCGGCGCGGCGCCGGAGGCGACGGTCGCGGTGAACGGGTACAGGTTCACCACGAGCAGGTCGAACGGCGCGATGTCCAGCGTGCGCAGCTGTTCGACGTGTTCCGGGTCGCGGAGGTCGGCGAGCAGGCCGGCGTGCACCTTCGGGTGCAGGGTCTTGACGCGGCCGCCGAAACTCTCGGGGAAACCGGTCAGCTCCTCCACCGGCGTGACCGGGATCCCTGCCGCAGCAAGGGTTTTCGCCGTGTTGCCGGTGGAGACGACCTGTACGCCCGCCGCGTGCAGGGCGGTGCCGAGTTCGACAAGGCCCGCCTTGTCGGAGACCCCGATCAGCGCTCGCCGGACCGGGCGGCGTCCGTCCACGGTGGACTGTGTTGCGGTCACGGAATGCTCACCTTTCGTCCGTTCACTGTGTAGCCGTCCCTGGCCAGCCGGCCGATCACGTCCACGACCAGCCGTCGTTCCGCCACCTTGATCCGTTCGTGCAGTTCGGCTTCCGTGTCACACGGTTCGACGGGGACCGCCTGCTGGGCCAGGATCGGGCCGGTGTCGATGCCGTCGTCGATCAGGAACACGGTGCAACCGGTGACCCGCACGCCGTGCGCGAGCGCGTCGGCCACCGCGTGCGCGCCGGGGAACGACGGCAGCAGCGCGGGATGGCTGTTCACCACACGGCCGCCGAAGCCGTCGAGGAACGCGGGGCCGAGGATCTTCATGAAACCGGCCGCCACCACCAGATCCGGCCGGTACGCGCGGACTGCTTCTGTCAACGCCCTGTCCCACGCGCCCCGGTCCCGGTGGTCGGCCAGCCGGACGACGAAGTTCGGGATGTGCGCGCGTTCGGCCCGTGCCAGGCCCTCGGTGCCGAGTCGGTCCGCGCCGACGGCGACGACGCGCGCCGGGTAGCCGGGCGTGTCGATCGCGTCGATCATGGCCTGCAGCAGGGTGCCGGCCCCGGAGACGAGCACGACGACGCGGACCGGACGGGCAAACGCGTGCCTGTGGGCCTCGGTGGTGTCGGACTGGCTCAGCGTGGTCTCCTGACAGCCGGTAGACGTGCCAGGTCAGCGTAGGCGGTGGCCAGGGTCACTGTTCGTCTGGCTCGGTTTCGACGTCGTCGGCCGGTTCCTCGTCGTCCGGATCGTCGTCCTCGAAGTCGTCTGCCGCCAACAGGTTCTGGCCTCGGCCGGTGAGCCATACGGTCAGTGCGCCGGGTATCGCGACGAACAGGAACACCGACACGCCAAGTGATCCGGCCGGAACGGTGACCGGGTCGAACGGTCCGCCGGCCAGTGCGCCGCCGGCAAGGGCCGCCAGTACGAGCCAGCTCACGCCGGCCGCCAGCGCGGCGACGAGCACCGCGCGCAGCCGGCCGTCCGTGACACCCCGACAGGCCCGGCCGACCAGCACGCCGACGCCGGCCGGCAGCAGCATCAGGAAGATCCACCAGGGTCCGACGGCGGCCGGCAGCGGGGCCAGCAGTGGCACGGCCGGCAGCGGGCCGCCATGGAAGCGCCACTGCGCGATGGACACCGTGCCGATACCGAAGCCGGGGCCGGTGGTGAAGGACAACGTGCCGATCAGGGCGTTGGGCAGGTACGCGACGGACAGCAGCAGCATGCCGAGGCCGCTGCCGACGCCGGGTGCGGCGATCCGGAACAGGTGCGCGGACGTCGACCACGACGTGATCAGGCCGACCGCGAACACGACCGTGCTCACCGCGACCAGGCCGCCCACCGCCAGCACCCCGGCCCGCAGCCCGGTCTCGGTGGCATGGTCGGCGCGGCTCAGGGCGATTTCCACGAGGCCACACGGTCGGGCGACCCCGATCGTGGCGGCCACAGCGGCCAGCATGCCGGCGACGAAGAACGCGAGCACAGGCGAGACGCTCAACGGGCCTGCCGAGCAGAGCAGGGCGATGAGCACGGCGAACACGGCGTGCACGGCGGCGATCGGGACGATCACCCTTGCAGCGGGGCGTGGGCCGGCCAGGTCGATGCGTCGGGCGGCGTTGCCGGCCGACCGTGCCACGAGCGCGAGGAGCAGCGCCGTGAGCAGCAGGGGTAGTACGCCCAGTTCGTGGCCGGTGATGTCGACCGGGACGTGGTAGCCGGCCAGCCAGACCGGGCCCGCGGCGAGCAGCACGCCCGGCACCGAGAACGTCGTGCCGTGGGCGGTCGCCGTGACGAGCGCCAGCACCACGGCGATCCCGGCGTAACCGGCGACCAGCGGACCGACGGCGGCCACGAGAATCGCCCGGCGGAAGCCATCACCACCGGGGCCGGCACCGGTCCGCTGCCCATCGGCAGCGCCGTACACGACGGACTGAAGTGCGGGCATGCGCCCACTCTGACAAACCCGTTGGGCCATTCGGGTGAGCCACGCCGCGTCCGATCCGACCTGATCGGATGAGTAATGAACTACCCGAAGGATGTCCGGTTACTCAGGGTCGCCGGTCTGGTGATACGGGTTGTTGAACTGGCCGGGCTGTCCCATGAACTGTGTCGACTGCGGGGGCGGCTGCATGAACGTGGTCGCCGGCTGCTGGCCCTGTTGCGGGTGCGTTGCCTGGCTCGGCTGGCCTTGTTGCCCCTGGAAACCGCCGGTGGGCGGGTAGCCGGCGGCCGGGTGCGGCACGGCCGGGCGGGGCGCCAGCTTGATCAGCCCGTACGCGAGCAGCACGGCTGTCACCGCGGCCACCGCCTGGAGCAGGCCGAACACCAGGATCAGAATCATCGACGTGGCAATCTGGCCACCGGACGCGTTGATCACCGTGTCGAGTTGGGTCAGACCGCCGACCACGCTGAGTATGGCGGCGTACGGCACGGTCGCGGGCGCGCCCGGCAGCAGGCTCAGGCCGGCCAGCAGGCCGCCGGCGAGCAGCGTCATCACCTCGATGCCCTCGCCACCGCCGAAGCTGCAGAAGTAGGCGACGAGCGAGAGCACGAACGTGCCGAGCACCAGCAGGCCGGGGATGCCGAGGCGGCCGAGGGGGTTCGGCGCGGCGGGTGGCCGGCCGAAGACGGTCGTGCCCTGCTGCTGGGGTTGGCCGGGGTAGCCGCCGGGCGGACCGGGCGGACCGCTGGGGTAGGACATGCGGGGTTCTCCTCGCTCGCTCGATGGGTCGGTCGTGCGGCGGGCTGAACAGTAGCGAGCCGTAGATGGAAGACGCATCGGGGTGATGGAACGTTCCCCGATCGGGTAGCGCCACCACGGCAAACACAGTGGAGCCGGACGCTGCGTAGCATCCGGCTCCACTGTTGGTTACATTTTCGCGCTTGCTGGTGTGCCCGCTCAGCCGAGCGCGCGGACCACCTCGCGGGCCAGGTCCGCGGTCGCGCTCGGGGTCTTGCCGACCCGTACGCCGGCCGCTTCCAGGGCCTCCTGCTTGGCGGTCGCGGTACCCGCCGAACCGGACACGATCGCGCCCGCGTGGCCCATCGTCTTGCCTTCCGGCGCGGTGAAACCGGCCACGTAGCCGATCACCGGTTTGGTGATGTTGGCCTTGATGTAGTCGGCGGCGCGTTCCTCGGCGTCACCGCCGATCTCGCCGATCATCACGATCGCCGCGGTGTCCGGGTCGTCCTGGAACGCCTGGATCGCGTCGATGTGGGTCGTGCCGATGATCGGGTCGCCGCCGATGCCGACCGCGCTGGAGAAGCCGATGTCGCGCAGCTCGTACATCATCTGGTAGGTCAGGGTGCCGGACTTGGACACAAGGCCGATCTTGCCGGGGCCGGTGATGTCGGCCGGGATGATGCCGGCGTTCGAGCGGCCGGGACTGATCAGGCCGGGGCAGTTCGGGCCGATGATCCGGGTGCGGTTGCCGGTGGCCACCGCGTGCGCCCAGAAGTAGGCCGTGTCGTGCACCGGGATGCCCTCGGTGATCACAACGCACAGCGGGATCGCGGCGTCGATCGCCTCGATCACCGCGCCCTTGGCGAACGCGGGCGGCACGAACACCACCGTCACGTCGGCGCCGGTCTGCTCGACGGCCGCGGCGACGGTGGCGAACACCGGCAGGACGGTGCCGTCGAAGTCGACGTGCTGGCCGGCTTTGCGGGGGTTGACGCCGCCGACGATGCTGGTGCCGGCCTTGAGCATCCGCTTGGTGTGCTTGGTGCCCTCGGCCCCTGTGATGCCCTGGACGATGACCTTGCTGTGCTCGTTAAGGAAAATTGCCATCTGTCCTCACGCCCCAACGGCGGCGAGTTCGGCGGCCTTGTCGGCCGCGCTGTCCATGGTGTCCACCAGTTGCACGCCGGGCAGGGCCGCGTCGACGAGGATGCGACGGCCCTCGTCCGCGTTGTTGCCGTCCAGCCGCACCACGATCGGCTTGGTGACCGGTTCGCCGTGGCCACGCAGCAGTTCGAACGCCTGCACGATGCCGTTGGCGACCGCGTCGCACGCGGTGATGCCGCCGAACACGTTCACGAAGACGCTGCGCACGTCCGGGTCGGACAGGATGATCTCCAGGCCGTCCGCCATCACCTCGGCCGACGCGCCGCCGCCGATGTCCAGGAAGTTGGCCGGCTTGACACCCGCGTGGCGCTCGCCGGCGTAGGCGACGACGTCCAAAGTGGACATGACGAGACCGGCGCCGTTGCCGATGATGCCGACCTGGCCGTCGAGCTTCACGTAGTTGAGGTGCTTCGCCTTCGCCTTGGCCTCCAACGGATCCTCGGCCTGGCGGTCGACCAGGTCGGCGTGCCCCGGGTGGCGGAAGGCCGCGTTGTCGTCGAGGGTGACCTTGCCGTCCAGCGCGACGATCGCGTCCCGCGGGTCGCGGACCAGCGGGTTCACCTCGACCAGCGTCGCGTCCTCGGCGACGAACGTCTCCCACAGCGCGACGATGGCGTGCACGACGCCGTCGAGGACCTCGGCCGGGAAGCGGGCCGCGGTGGCGATCTCGCGGGCCTTCGCATCGTCGACGCCGGTGATCGGGTCGATCGGGATCTTCGCCAGCGCTTCGGGTTTCTCCACGGCGATCTGCTCGATCTCCATGCCGCCGTCCACAGAGGCCATCGCGAGGAACGTGCGGTTGGTGCGGTCGAGCAGGAAGGAGAAGTAGTACTCCGCCGCGATGTCACTGGCCGTCGTGACCAGCACGCGGTGCACGGTGTGGCCCTTGATGTCCATGCCGAGGATGGCGGCGGCCTTGGCCTCCGTCTCGTCCGGGGTCTCGGCCAGCTTCACGCCGCCCGCCTTGCCCCGGCCGCCGGTCTTCACCTGCGCCTTGACCACGACGGTCTGGCCCAACCGCTCGGCCGCGGCCCGCGCTTCGGCCGGCGTCGTCGCCACGGCACCGGGCAGCACCGGCACTCCGTGGGCGGCGAAGATGTC
Source organism: Pseudonocardiaceae bacterium (assembly GCA_036270375.1). Classification (GTDB taxonomy): domain Bacteria; phylum Actinomycetota; class Actinomycetes; order Mycobacteriales; family Pseudonocardiaceae; genus DATEPR01. Next base: position 7,272 of record DATBCR010000522.1, read on the forward strand.
CTTCGCCTGGTATTCGTACAGGTCCACTCAGAGTCTCCTGACTACGGTGCTGTTGCTGCACTCCGGGTCTTGCCGCACTCCGGGCCGATGGCGCGGGCTGTGCCGCGTGTTGTCGGCGACTCGGGGCCGCTGTCGAACTGGACTGACCCTATCGACAGCGTCGGCGGCCGGTGTCGCGGCTGCCGGTGAGGTCCGTCACCGACGGTGGTGCGTTCGCTCACCGGGTCGATGGCGATCAGAATGCGGACACGTCCCCCGCCACATCCCCGGCCACGTCCCCCGCCATGTCGACCTCTCGGGTGCCGACGTTGGCCCGCACCCAGTCGACGATCTCCGATGTCGGCGCGCCCGGCGTGAACACCCTGGCCACGCCCAGTTCGGCCAGCTTCGGGATGTCCTCGTCCGGGATGATGCCGCCACCGAACACGACCACGTCGGAGGCGCCGCGGCCGGCGAGCAGTTCGATCACGCGGGCGAACAGGGTCATGTGCGCGCCGGAAAGTACGGAGAGCCCGACGGCGTCGGCGTCCTCCTGCAGCGCGGTCTCGACGATCTGTTCCGGTGTCTGGTGCAGGCCGGTGTAGACGACCTCGATACCGGCGTCGCGCAGGGCCCGAGCCACCACCTTGACGCCCCGGTCGTGGCCGTCAAGACCGGGCTTGGCCACGACAACACGGATCCGGCCACTCATGGCTTCCTCCTCATCCTCGACACCGAGGACCGCGACCGCAGGGTAGGCCATCGTGAGGTGCGCGGAACCCGGCATCACCCGCATGTGACCAGGGTCGCGCACACGTCACCCAGAAGGCGAACGTCATGGCACAAGAGGACAAGCCGTGATCACCGACCGGGCGTGATCAGCGGCGGGTCGGCTGGCGACGGCCGGTCGGCTTGGTGGCCTGTTTCGGCTTGCTGGTCTGCCTCGGCTTGGCGGCTTGTTTCGGCTTGGTGGTCTGTTCAGGCTTGGTGGCCTGTTCGCGGGCCAGTAGGCCGGCCATCGTCGCCGCGATCAGCAACACGACGAGACAGCCCAGGGCGAACAGCATGCCGAGGCCGGCGCCCGCGCCCGGGACGATCGAATGGTTCAGCGGCAGTGACAGCACTCGCACGCCCACCACGCCGGCCGCGCCGAGCAGCAGGCCGGCCGCGCGTTGGGGACGGCAGACCGGTGCCAGTAGGGCGGCCGCGATCACGGCGATCAGGCAGAACACCAAGCCCCACGAGGCGAACCGGAAGTCCGACCACAGGCCGGGCGGGGTGAAGTTGTCGGCCTGTAGGACCGGGAAGCCGAATGCGCCGACCGCGAGTACCGCCGCGACGACGGCCGGGACGAGCACGGTTGGCTGGCGGGGCAGCTCGGTCAGGTCGACGTCGTCCCGTTCCACGCCGCCGGCCAGGCCGGCGCAGCATGCGGCGGCCAGGGCGGCCAGCATCGCAAGGCCCGTTGCCCAGGCGCCGATGCCGACGGTGACGCCCGGGATCTGGGTGGCGGTCAGCGCGGTGTCCACCGCGCCGAAACCGGCCAGCAGCACGGCCGCCCACGCCACCGCGAACGCCGGGCGGACCACGAACGCCCATCGGGGGATCAGCATGCCGATGGCGCAGACGCCGATCAGTACGGCGGCCGGGACCAGTAGGCGGCCGGCCAGGTCGGTGTTGTGCGGGAGGTCGGCGGACAGCAGGTACAGGTTGGTGTCGGCGCCGACGAGTGCCGCGCCGGCGGCCACCAGGCCGAGTACGCCGGTGGCGACGTGCAGGCGGGACTGGCCGGGCAGGTGCAGTTCGCCCGGTTCGGTGGCGGTGGTGTCTGTGTCGCCGGTGTCATCCGTGTCGGGGGTGGGTTCGGTCGCGGCTGTGCGTATGCCGATGGTGGCGAGGACCAGTGCGGCCAGGACCGTGACGTATGGACCCCATGTCGGGTGCAGGCCGTTGACGGCCAGTCCGGCGACCAGTCTCGGCACCGCGATGGCCAGGGTGGTGGCCGAGCCGCCGAGCAGCCAGCCCGTGGCGACGGCCGGGTCGGCGGACGTGACCGCGATGGTCGCGGCCAGTGGCGCGGCGACCGCGATCAGCAGGCCGCCGGCCAGGGCCATGGACGGTCCGTCCAGTACGCCATTGGCCAGCAGGAACGGCGTGTCGGCGGTGAACGGCGCCGTGATCAGGCCCAGTGCGGCGACCACGCCGAGACCGAGCGCGATCAGCACCGGGCCTTGGTAGCCGCCCTTGCGGTCGGCGGTCCGGCCGGCCAGGTCAGTGGTGTCGGCGATCCGGCCGGCCCAGTCGGTCGTGTTGGTGGTCCGGCCGGCCGGGTTGGCGATTTCGGCGGTCCGGCCGGCCCAGTTGGTCGCGTTAGTGGTCCGGCCGGCCAGGTCAGTGGTGTCCGCCGGCCGGCTGGCCCAGTTGGCCGTGTTGGTGGTCCGGCCGGCCAGGTCAGCGGTGTCGCCGGCGGCGATCGCCAGTAGGCCGGCCGCCAGGATCAGGGCTTCGCCGGCCAGCAGGAGCCACAGGCCGATTGCGCCGTGCAGCCGCAGTAGCGCGGTCGGCATGACGAGTTCGGGCCGGGCGGCGAGGCTGCCCTGCACGGCCAGTTGGGCGTCGGCGATGGCCCGCCCTGGGGCGAACAGCGCGGCGGCCAGCAGTGCACCGCGTGCGGCCAGGGCCGACCCCCGGCTTGCCAAGCCCAGCGCGAGGCCGACCGGCAGCAGGCCGAGGACGACCATCAGCGGGCCGGCGGTGAAGCCCGGCGGCATTGCTGGGCTGACCACCGGCAGCAGTGGACCGACCGCGAGCAGGACGCCGCCGACCAGCGCGATGCCGAGCGCGTAACGCAGCCGCACGGGCAGCGCCGACCAGTTGGCGAGCCCGAGTGCGCCGGCTCGTCCGTCCGCCAGACTCCTGGCCGGGCGTACTGGCTTGGGTGGAGTCCGGGCGGTCACGCCACTGACGCTAGCAAAGGTCGGGTGCTGCCAACCGGTGCGCGAGCGATCGGGTGGTGCCGGTGATCCGCCCGTTGTCGGACGGGGGTCCACGTTGTGGCTGAACGCGGTGGATTCGGTGTGGCACAGGCGTTTCCTTTCGGTGTCGGTTTCCGGCCGGTGGTTCGGCTGGTGTTCGACCGGTGGGACTTGTGGTCGGCTCGGTGGTGTTCTGGTCGTCGGGTTCGCTCCTGGTGAGTTTCGTTCCTGATGGGTTGTGGTCGTTCTGTTTGGCTTGGTTAGCCGGGCGTCGTTGGTTGGGCGGTGGGTGCCGCCTTGTGGGCGACACGCCGGATCGAGTCTCAATTGTGATGTAGCTCACACACGATCGAATTACCCCGGTTGGCCGAGCGGAGGTGGGGTTGGTGCGGTTGGTAGCCACCTACGGTGTGCTACCGGGGTTGAGGCCGTGGAGCAGCCATAAGTGGACTGCGGGGCACCGGAGGGGTGTCGGCACCACGGAGTGTCACAGTGTGACCGCGGAAACAATGAGAAATCTCGGCGTCGCTTCTCGTTCGGTGATCGCGTCGGCGACTGTTGCCGGCGATCGCTCCGCTTCGTTACTGTCCCTTCATCCACAGTCACGGTCCGATCACGAAGTAAGCACGGTAAGCACGAAGACGGTCGTCCCACTGACCGAGCAGGGAAGGACTTGAGTTGGCCCCATTCCGCTCCCCCGGTGGCCAAACCTCGTCCACGGCGTGCGACGACGAGCCGATCGAGCGTCGTCGGTCCGGCCCGCACCGGCTTGCCCCGCCGTCGTCTGTGATGCGTGGCCGCGCGGTGTTCGCGGCTGTTGCCTTCGGTGCCATCGCGGCCGCGGCGGCTGGGCAGTCCCTGTTGCCGAAGACCCAGCACCACGACACGACGTATCTCGCCGATTCGAGTGGCACGTCGGCCGTGATCGGCACCAATGCCTCGGACGACCGGGAATCGCTCGAGGTTCGGCCCGTCTCGCACGCGATGGACGCCTCGGCGGAAGCGCAGCAGCTGGCCGAGAGCCAGAAGATCACCGGCCAGCAGAGCGTGACCGGGGACCCGACGACGCAGACCGGCCAGACCACCGGCGCCACGTTCGCCGCGCCGGCCGCCGGCAAGGTGACGTCGACGTTCGGTGGGCAGTACGGCTCGTTCCACTATGGAATCGAGATCAAGAACGTCAAGGACACCCCGATCCTGGCATCTGCGGACGGCGTGATCATCGCCGCCGGCCCGACGAGCGGATTCGGGTTGTGGGTGAAGGAACAGCTGTCTGACGGCACGACGCTGGTCTACGCCCGGGTGAACACGTATTCGGTGCAGGTCGGGCAGCACGTCACCGCGGGCCAACAGATCGCGGCGATGGGCGATCGCGGTTTCAGCAACGGCTACACGCTGCACTTCGAGGTGTGGGACCCGACGGGCAAGAAGATCGACCCGGAGGCCTGGCTCAACCAGCGGGGCATCACGCTCTGACCGGACCGCACACGGATCCGGCTCGTTGCCATGCGATTCCATTTTGGGCACCTCCTGGTTGACTTCGCTCGAACGTTTGTTCGAATCAAGTCAACATCAGGATGGTCGGGTGCGCCAGTTGGGACGGCGGGCCTGTGGACAACTCCGGTGGAACTACAGCTTCACCAGGGGAACACTGCCGATCAGCATCAGGCGGACCGTGCCCGCGGTACCGAAGTCGATCGTCGCCGTCGCTCGGGGGCCCTCGCCGTCGGTGGCTACTACGGTGCCCAGGCCGTACTTGTCGTGGCTGACCCTGTCTCCGACGTCCAACCGGATGGCCGGGGTGTCCTGCCAGCCCTTGAACGGGGTCGTCCGCATGCCTCGGGCCGCCAGGCCGGCCTGGGCCGAGTCGCCGCCGCCTCGGCGCCAGCTCGTGGGGGCCGCGGGGGCTGAGCGGTCCGGTTCGGTTCGGCGCCACTCGACCAGGTCGGCCGGGATCTCGTCCAGGAAGCGCGATGCGGGGTTGACCATCGGCTGGCCCCATGCCGACCTGACCAATGCGCGCGACAGGTACAACCGCTGCCTCGCCCGGGTGATCCCCACGTAGGCCAGCCTGCGTTCCTCCGCCAGCTCCACCGGGTCGGACAGCGCGCGTAGGTGCGGGAAGATGCCGTCCTCCCAGCCGGTGCAGAACACCACCGGGAACTCAAGGCCCTTCGCGGTGTGCAGGGTCATCAGGGTCACCACACCGTCGTCGGCGTCCGGCACCGAGTCGGAGTCGGCCACCAATGACACCCGTTCGAGGAATGCCGCCAGGGTCCCCTGGACGGGGGTTTCGGCCTCGCCGTCGAGGACGGGGGCGCCGGCTTCCAGCGTGGCGAACTCGCGGGCGACCGTCACCAGTTCGGTCAGGTTGTCCAAACGGCCCGCGTCCTGTGGGTCGTCGCTTGCCTCGAGATCAGCCCGGTAGCCGGTGCGTTCGATCACGGCCTCGGCGATCTCGGACACCTCGACGCCGGCCTCGACCATCAACCGCAGCTCGTCCATCAGCTCGACGAAACCTGTGATCGCGTTGCGGGAACGGGGATTCAGCAGCGCCACCTGATCGTCGACGGCCGCCCGCAACGCCGCCGCGAAGGAGATACGCTCGCGTTCCGCGTGAGCCGCGACGACGGCTTCCGCACGGTCGCCGATGCCCCGCTTGGGTACGTTCAGGATTCTGCGCAGGCTGACCGTGTCCTCGGGATTGGCCAGCACACGCAGGTACGCCAACATGTCCCGGACCTCGCGCCGCTCGTAGAACCGCACCCCGCCGACCACCCGATAGGGCAGACCCAGACGGATGAAGATCTCCTCGAACACCCGGGACTGGTTGTTGGTCCGGTAGAAGACCGCGATGTCGGCGTTGATCGCGTCGCTCGCGTCCACGAGGCGGTCGATCTCGCTGGCCACAAACGCGGCCTCGTCGTGTTCGTTGTCCGCTACGTAGCCGACGATCTTGGCCCCGTCGCCGGCCTCGGTCCACAGGCGCTTGTCGCGGCGGTCCGGATTGCGGGAGATGACGGCGTTGGCCGCGTTGAGAATGTTCTGCGTCGACCGGTAGTTCTGCTCGAGCATGATCGTGCGAGCCTGTGGATAGTCCCGCTCGAATTCGACGATGTTGCGGATCGTCGCGCCCCGGAACGCGTAGATCGACTGGTCCGCGTCGCCTACGACGCACAGTTCGCCCGGGTCGGTCTCGCCGGTGCCGACCAGCCCGCGGACCAGCGAATACTG